>DATGIR010000291.1:0-20496 GCA_035295605.1 Fimbriimonadaceae bacterium
CATCAGACTTACTTGCTTTGTCGCGACACCTTCACCCCCTCCGCCGGCATCGGCGACAGACGGGGGCGGCGCTGCCCCCAAAGCACCCACGACCTAGGCTTTCAAGGGTTCAGGCGTCAGCGACGAGCTCCGCCACGCGCGCGAGTTCAAGAACACCCGCGCTCGCGTGGTCCTAACGATTGCTGGGTCCAGCGGCGATAGGATCAGAGGCGATCTGTGGTCCGAGGGACGGGGCAGAGGGGACTGCAAGATAAAGGGTCAGAGTTCACCTCGCCCTAACTGGGCGGGTTCACTCGGAAAAGTGTAGAGGCACGCCTTTCGGTCTGGCGCTCACAGTTGCCGAAGGCCGCGTGCGGATTGCGAATTCTGCGGAGTCACGCGCGAATCCCGCGGTTTTTTGAGGCTGCCGGCGGCGTCCTAGTGCGAGGCGCCCGGCAACGGCCGAGCGTCCTCTGCGAAAACCAACGGTAGCGACAACGGCTCCCCCCAACAGGTGACGCGTCACCAACCCCGCTTCTTCGCACTAACGGCGCCCGCCTCAAGAAACCAAAGAAAGTAGGACACCTTTTCGGGCCTCACCTCGACAACCCGGGTGTGACTTCTTCAGACAGTTCGCCCGGGTGCGTGCGGGTCTCGGCCGGCCATCCTCGACGGCAGAGCCGAGGGATGGGCGCATTTGCTCGTCCGCGGGCGGTCGAAACCAGAAAGAGTTGGTCGGATTTTCGCCTCTCGCACCGACAACTCCGACGCGAGGAAAGAAGCTGGCGACGGGCGAAATCCGGTCTGAGCCGCCCGGTGCAGAAGACAGAAGCAAGCCCCGACCGAAGGGTTCGTCCGTTCGTCGCGCAGGTTGCCGAGAAGGTCGGCGAGGAACCCTTAACGCCATTTAAGGAGCACAGCGATGCGTCACCTAGTTCGAGAACAGTCATACATCGACCCCGAGCTCAACCGGCAGGTGCGGGCCTATGAGGCCAAGATGGGTTGGAAGCACAGCGCTTTCACGCGGGAGGCCTATCAAAAATTACTGGCCGCCGACCGCGGTGATCGCGATCTGGTCATGCGGCGACTCGACGCCTTGGTGCGGGGAATGGAGGCCATCCAAGGCACCTTGGAGCTCATGGGGATGACTATCGCGTTCCTCGCCAGAATCTGTTTCCGACACCTCGATCTCTCCACCAGCACCCCGGATTCCGTGCAGAGGGGAGAAAGCTCCTATCGAGAGCTTCTGCGTGCGATCGGAAGCAATTTCAAGGCGGGGCGGAGATTGAGCGGCGAGATCTTCCCCGCAAGCGCCGATAACGTTCCACCTCGTCCCGGCTCGGGGGCGGGGGGTGGTTGGAAAGGGCCAGGCCGATGACCGCCCAGGGTCCCGGCGAGCCCGAAGACTGCCTTCGGCCGCGCATCGGGCGGCGGCAACGTGATCCAGATGGAGCGGCGTCATCCGGGGGGGGATTTCGTCGGCTCGCGCGAAGGGCCGCCCGGCCGGCCCGGGTGGCGATTTACACGCCGCCGGAAAGTAGTCGCCGATGCGTGATCAAGAGCCGCTACCTGACGCTCGGAAAGGGGGGGCTGGCGGGGATGAAACGTCATCTCGCGTATCTGGAGCGCGATGGTGTCGAACGGGACGGTTCGCCAGGTCGTCTCTACGGAACCGACGAGGGGTTCGATCGAGATGCCTTTCGCGTCCCTCTGCCCGGCGAGCAGCGGCAATTTCGGTTCATCGTTTCGCCGGAAGACGGGGACGAGCTCGACCTCAAAGAATTCGCCCGCCGGTTGATGAACCAGGTCGAGAACGACCTTGGGCGGCGGCTGATCTGGGCCGCGGTAAATCACCACAACACCGCCAACCCTCACGTCCATATCGATGTCCGCGGCGTCGATCTCGATGGTCGCGAAGTCCGAATCGACTCCGACTACATCAAGCAGCACATGCGCTGGCGAGCGCAGGAAATTGTCACGCGCGAGCTCGGACCCAGGACGGACCTCGAATATTCCAGGGCGCGCGAGGAAGACATTCGGGCTGAGCGCGTCACCGTGCTCGATCGATTTCTGAGCGAACATATTCAGCCCAACGGGACGGTAACCCTCAAGCGGCTGCTCTCTCGACCTGGACCGGAGGGGCGGAATTGCATCGCGCGGCTTCAGCACCTGAAAACGCTCAAGCTGGCGATCGAGGAGCGGCCCGGAGTCTGGCGTCCGGCCGACGGCTGGAAGGAATCGCTCGCCCGTCTCGGCCAAGAGAACGACCGAATCGAGCGGCTGTATCCCATCGTCGGCGAGCAGGCAGCCGACTACCAGTTCGTCGATCCGAAACTGCCCCTGTCCACTTTCGAGGCCACCGTGATCGGCAAGGGCCTCCACGACGAGCTGTCCGGCCAGATGTTCGTGGCAGCCCGGGCAGCCGACGACCGGGGCTATTACATCCCGCTTCGACCGGAGGTCGCGGAGAGTCTGCAGCGGGGCGACAGGATCCGGGTCGGATTCACGACGGAGAAGTGGATGAAGCCGGCGGACGAGATCATCGCCCGGGTCGCCCGAGAAAATGATGGGGTCTACGACCCGCGGCAGCATCAACGGGACCTCGAAAATCTCCCAGGCCGAAGACCCGGAGAGGCTGCTCCGTCGCCGGCCGACCTCGTGACGGGAAATGTTCGCCGGCTCGAGCGGCTCGCGGCCTATGGGCTGGCCAGCCGGTTGCCGGATGACCGATGGCGCGTCCCAGCCGATCTCGTCGCCCAGTTGGAGTCGAGGGAACGGACGCACCCTCGGCAGCTCCTCAAGATCGAAAGGACCTTGCGGCCCGAAAGGGAACGTGCCGCGCCGGCCGTCAGTGACCTCGAAAAGGAGCGGGTGGCGCTCGGTCAGGCGGCTGGCCAGCGACTCGGGCTTTCCTTCGTGGTCGACCCGCACGGATTCAGCGGACAGCTGGTTCCGGGACCGTCGGGGTCGTCCGGGACCGAATACGTCCAGGTCATCGACTATCGGCATCGCCAGCTCGCCCTGGTTCCCAAACCCAAGGACGCCGAGCTGCTGCGGGGAAAGGTCGTGACGCTCTCGCGTGACCCCGCGGGGCGCTTTTCGGTCCAACGCAGTCAGGAGATTTCCCGCTGAGCCGTGCCGCGAACACGGAACGGCACCCACCAAGAAAGGAGCGCACCGATGGACAACGCAAAGAAGAGAGTTGGCCGACCCAAATCCGAGCCCCGCACGGGACCCCTGGTACTCGAAGGGGTCCAAAAGCGGGAGACGATCCTCACCGAGGTCTCCGCGGACACCGCCCAGGAGCTGACCGCCTACGCCGCGTGGGTACGGGAATCGGCAGAAGCGAAACTGACACCCGCCGAAGCCCTGTCCAAGACGATCGACTTCGCGGTCCGCGACCTGCTCTCCCGAGACAAGTGCTGGCAGGCGCACAAGCGCGCGGGCGGTCGGCCGGTAGGGACAGGAGAAACGGCGCCGTCCATGCCTGCCAAGACCCCGGCCGCCTCGTCGTCTTCGTCGGCCCCTCGCACCGCAACTGCACCCTCCACTCTCCCACCGCCAAGTGGGCGTGACAGTCGGGCTATGTCGCAGAACGGTACCTGAAGACATTCAACACCTGGAATTGGGACGTGACCGTCAGAGGGTTCCCGAGCCGGTTCATCCGGGACGCCGCACGCGGGGAGCTGCGCGTGCTGAGCGTCCCGGACGCCACCTTATCGGCGGTCTCCGACCCTAGTTGCTTGCACGATACCCCGATGACCACTGCGCGTGCCGGTCGGCACTGCGGCGCTCCGGAGACACCGAAATGAGCAACCACGACGCGCTTGCGACAGGATTCGACCACCTCCCGGCCGTCCTCACCTCGCGCGAGGCGGCTGCCGCCCTCCGCATGGGCGTGAAGGAGCTGCGGCAGCTCGTCGAGCGCGGTGAGCTGCCTGCGGCGCGGCTCGGTCCTCGGCGCGTGATTCGGATCGCCAAGTCCGCCATCTTGGGCCTCCTCGGTGGGATCAGCCCACAGGAGCAGCCGGCGGTGCCGACGACACGGGTGGTAGACTCGGACCCGTGCAAACCGGCGCGCCACAGATGGAAAGGACGACCATCATGAGCGCGTACATCGACGAGTGGAACACGCCGCAGCGCTGGCGATACCGCGTGCAGCTCCGTCTTCCCGACGGGAGTCACAGGCGGATCCAGGGCACTCCGGCCAAGAACACGAAGGAGGCCGCAGAACGAGCAGAGAGGGAACACATCAACCGGCTCGAGGAAGAGATCCGCAATCCGAAGCCGAAGGGCGAACCGAAACGAGAGTCACCCAAGTTCGAGGCGTTCGCGAAGACGTTCTTGGAGATCAGCGAGACGAGGAACAAGCCATCCTCTATCGAGGCGAAGGAGTCGATCCTTCGCGTTCACCTGACACCGATCTTTGGGCGCAAGCCCATCGACCAGATCGGGTTCACTGAAATCCAGGACTACATCACGAGCAAGACGAAGGCGGGCCTCTCGAAGAAGACGATCAACAACCACCTGACCGTCCTGCGGCGGCTTCTGGTGGTCGCGAGGAAGCGAACGCTGATCGAGGTGGTGCCCGAGATCGAGTGGCTGAAGGTTCCCGAGCAGGACTTCGACTATCTGGACTTCGGGGAGGCTCAGCGCCTCATCGACGGCGCGGATGAAGAGTGGCGGCCGATGATCACGGTTGCCGTCAAGACGGGGCTACGGCTGGGGGAGCTTCTGGCGTTGCGGTGGCGAGAGGACGTCGATCTCGTGAAAGGGCAGATCGTGGTCCGGCAGTCGGTCACGCGTGGGATCGTCACGACGCCGAAGTCTGGGAAGAAGCGGGAGGTCGACCTCGGGGACGAGGCGATCGCGGCGCTGAAGAGCGCGAGGCACCTTCGGGGGCCGCTCGTGTTCTGCAGCGCCGACGGGCGGATGATGGGGAAGAACGAGGTGAAGCATCCGCTCTGGCGAGCCTGCCGCAAGGCAGGACTCCGACAGATCGGCTGGCACGTCCTTCGGCACACGTTCGCGTCGCATCTCGCGATGCGCGGCGCGCCACTGAAGGCGATCCAGGAACTGCTCGGGCACGCGACGATCGAAATGACGATGAGGTATTCGCACCTCAGCCCCGCTGTCCGACGGGACGTGGTGCGGATGCTCGACTCGCTGCCGAAATGCGCGAGTGGCTAGGACGTGGCTAGGAAGATCGAGCGAGCGCGAACTTAGTACCTAAGCAGTCGGTATCTTAAGCAAAAATATTGTGGAGGCGCCGGGAGTCGAACCCATGTGAAGGGTCCGAACAGAAACGAGAGAAGACGCGGACTTACCCACCAAACCCACGAAATCGTTTGGACAAGTCGCTCCCGTTCGATCCCGCGCCGTCCCGTCCCATCCCGCCCGTACGAGCAAAGTCGGGGCACAATAGGGGCACAAAATTTCGGCCGGGCCCGGCGCCGGGCAGGGCGCCCAGCGGGGCGCTCGGCCCGACCGGGCCACAAGAGCTGTCGCGGACCGGGCTATGTGTCCACGGGTGGGGCGGCGAAGCTGACCATGGCCGGGGCGGCCAAAATGACCATCCCCGGGGCGACCAAGCTGTCCACGTAGACGCGTGAGATCAGTCGCCCCGGGGCGGCCAAGGTGGCCATGCCGGGGGCGGCCAAAATGACCATCGGCGGGGCGGCCAAGCTGTCCATCGGGCCCTGCGGGCGGACGTGTGCCCGGCGGCCCGCGCGGGCGAGTCTCGCGCGATGTGCATGTGGAGACTGGATATGGATCGATTGCAAGAGCTCGTTCGACTTCACCGAATGGAGACGGGGCCGTGCGAGGTTGCCAGGCTGCTCGGCCTGAGCCGCACGACGGAGCGGCAGTACCGGACCGTACTGGCGGGTGCGGGGCTGCTTCACGGCGCGCCCGACGCACTCCCGCCGCTGGAGACGCTGAAGGCCGTCGTCGAGGCGGCCCTGCCGCCGAAGAGGCCGCCGCAGTCCACGACGTCGCTGGAACGCTGGCTGACCCACGTCGAGGAGCTGACCGGCCGCGGTCTGGGCCCTCGCGCGATCTATGACCGACTGCGCCTCGATCACGCCGACTTCGACGGGACGTACTGGTCCGTCAAGCGCCTGGTGCGGCGGCTACGTCGCGATCGCGGCGTCCGCGCCGAGGAGGTCGCCATCCCGGTCGAGACCCGCCCCGGTGAGGTCGCCCAGGTCGATTTCGGCGAGATCGGCCGTCTCTGGGATCCTGCGCTCGGTCGGCTGCGGCGCGCTTGGGTGTTCGTGATGGTGCTGGGCTACAGCCGTCGGATGGTGGCGCGCATCGCCTTCGACCAGAAGGTCGAGACGTGGGTGCGGCTGCACGTGGAGGCATTTGCCGAGCTGGGCGGTGTGCCGGAGATCCTGGTACCGGACAATCTGAAGGCTGCCGTCGTCCGAGCCGCGTTCGGCGTGGGTGGCGTGACGGCGCTGAACCGCAGCTACCGCGAGCTGGCCCGCCACTACGGCTTCAAGGTCGACCCGACGCCGGTGCGCCAGCCCAAGAAGAAGGGCAAGGTCGAATCGGGTGTCCGATACGTGAAGCGGAACGGCCTGGCCGGGCTGGCCAGCAACGCCGATCTCGACGCCGCCGCGGCGCACCTCGGCCGCTGGGTCGAAGGCATCGCCAATCAGCGCATCCACGGCACCACGCAGCGCCGGCCGGCCGAAGTCTTCGCCGCCGAGGAGCGCTCAGCACTCATGGCGCTGCCGGCGGTGCCGTTTGTGCCGGTGATCTGGCACCAGGCGGGCGTGCACCAGGATGCCCACGTGGCGTTCGGCGGGCGCCTTTACTCGGTGCCTTGGCGGCTGATCAAGCAGCGGGTCTGGCTGCGCGCCTCCGCCCACACCGTCGACGTCTACGCCGAAGACGAGCGGGTGGCCACGCACGACCGGCGTGGGCGCTCGCTGCGGGCCACGCGCGACGAGCACCTGCCGCCCGAGCGCGCACCGCTGCGCCACAGGAGCCGCGCCTTCTGGGAGGCGCGGGCCGACGGTCTCGATCCCGAGATCGGCGCCTACGTCCGCGAGATCTTCGACTCGGACGACGTGCTGTCGATGCTGCGCACGGTCCAGGCGATCGTCACGCACCTGGAGACGTTTCCGCGGGAGCGCGCTGTGGCCGCCTGCCGCCGCGCCCGCCATTTCGGCAATTACACCAACGGGGCCATCAAGACCATCTTGCGCCAGGGCCTCGACATGCAGCCGCTGCCCGGCGTCGAGGCCCCGTCCGCTCAGCTCACGCACCCTCGCTTCGCTCGCGCCATCACCGACCTGCTTCACCTGACCAAGGAGGATATCGATGAGCTCCACTGACGATCTGATCCCGCTGCTCAAGAAGCTTCGGCTCTCGGGCGTGCTGCAGTCCCTCGAGCTGCGGACTCGCCAAGCCGTCGACGACGACCTGACCCACGGCGAATTCCTGTACCGCCTGCTGTCCGACGAGGTCGACCGCCGCGACGGCAAGCAGCTCGAACAGCGCGTGCGCCGTGCCGGCTTCGATCACGCGACCACCCTCGAGGACTTCGACTTCGCCTTCAACGCTTCCGTCCCCAAGGCCAAGATCATCGACCTGGCAACGTGCGCCTTCGTCGAGCGCCGCGAGAACATCCTGCTGGTCGGCCCGACCGGCGTCGGCAAGTCACACATCGCCCAGGCGCTCGGGCACCGGGCGTGCCGCGCCGGTCACAGCGTCCTCTACACCAGCGCCCACGACCTGCTCGCGCAGCTTCGCGCCGGCCGCGGCGACGGCACCCTGGATCGCAAGATGGTCCGCCTTACCACCGTCGACCTCCTCATCATCGACGACCTCGGCCTCCGCCCTCTCGTGAACGACGAGCCGATCGACCTCTACGAGATCATCCGCCAGAGGTATCAGCGAGCCGCAACGATCATGACCTCCAATCGGTCCCTGGAGGAGTGGCACCCGCTCTTCCACGACCCGCTCCTGGCCAGCGCCGCCATGGACCGCCTGCTCCACGGCGCCCACGTCATCGTGATCGAGGGCGACTCATTCCGGAACCCTCCTCCGAGCAGACGACCGGGACGCCCCCAGCGAGGCGACGCCCAGGAGGCCAACGCCAGGTGACATCCGATGGTCAGCTTGGCCGCCCCGCACGCGCGCCGTCGCCCACCCGATCGATCTCCGGCCCAACGCCAACGATCACGTGGCCAATTTGGCCGCCCCGCACGTGGTCAGTGAGGCCGCCCCTTGACACAAGAGCCACAGCGCGCGCGTGTCGCGTCGTCTGGCCCGGGGCGGCCCTTGGGGGCCAGGGTGACGATCAACGCCCCACGTGGCGCGACCGGGTACGCGGCGCCGGCCCCGCCGGCCAGCGGTCGGAACCCTTCGGTCCGGCCACCGGCTGGTCCGGCATCGGGGTGGTCGGTATTGTCGAAGGAGATGAATCTCGAAGCCCTGGTACGGTCGATTGTTCGCGAGGCGGTCCGTGAGGAGATCCGGCCCCTCCGAGAGGAGCTGAGGGCCGTCGCCGAAGCCGTCAGGGATCGCCGAGAAGTCCAGGGCACGCACGGCAGTGAGTTCCTCACCGTGGAGGAGATCGCGACTAACTTGAAGGTCTCCCCCGCGACCGTGAGAACGTGGATCGCCGCGGGCGCGCTGCGATCGATCCGGCCAGGCGTCGCCGGACGAGATGGTCGCGTGTACAGGATCGCGCGCTCGCACCTCGATTCATTTCTGGCGACGAAGCAGAAAGGATCTCGCGACGACGCTGACATCACGGCGGAGGCGGCTCGAATCCTGGCAAACGTGGCACGAAAACGAAAGGCGGTGACCTGATCAGGTGAGCTCGGCCTGTGAGCTCGAACGACAACGGTCAGCGCACCTTGAACACCGGATCCCCGTGGTGGTCAACGTCGTCGGCGGGGAAGTGCCTGCAGGGCTTTTGAAGGTCGTACAGTGCGAGACGGGCCGGAGGAGCCAGCGTGAGGCTATTCCCGTCGAGCTCCAGATATATGGGCGGTCGCTGCTGCGTCCACCCCGTCAGAAGGTCGACAGCGATACCTACAGCGGCTGACGCCAAGATGCCATTCGGCCAGACGACCTGCGGGCGTGGGCCAGCGGCCCCGTACTTTTCCGCCTCGCGGGTAAGAACAACATTGTTGAGGTAGTTCAAGCACCACATGCAGGGGCCGCCCGGCATCGAGACGATCACTTGTCCGGACATCTGGGGGGCCGCGCCATCGGCACGATGAACGTCCATTCCGATGTCGATCAACGGAATCAGGTGACGGCGCGCGAACGATTCGAGATCCCGTCGGGCCGCATACCCATCAAGGCATCCGAAGATGAGATCCACGTCCGCGATGGTGTTCGCGTGCTCCTCCCATCGTCCGAACAGGACCTGGACCTTGGCGGTTCCCCGCAGGCCTTTGATCATGCGTGAGGCGATGTCGACCTTCCGGGCGCCGACCTCGACATCCTTTTCGGTCGCGCCCACGAGTCGATTGAGGTTGGATTCCTCTGCGACATCTGGATCGCAGATCCCGATCCGCGAGAACCCGATGTGGCCTAGCTGCTGGACGATGTGGGAACCTCCGCCGCCGAGTCCTAGAACAGCAACGCTGACCCGCGCAAACTGGTCGTCAGAATGGTCCCCAAGAAACGATTGTCGACTTGTCCTCTCGGTCGTCATCGACGTACCCCAATCAATTGCATCGGACTACCCACCACGGTTACGGCGGAGACGCGGCGTGACGACCTCTCGCCAGGAACCCATGCGAGCCCGGTGCAGTCGTCATCGCTGAACACCAGCAAGCCCCGGGTTTGGTTCGAAACGATGTGAGCGAAGGGCTCCATCACCGGCGGAAGCTGCGCAAGGTCCGTACGACTAAACCGCGGTGGGCCCGCGTGCAGGTGGGCATGCACGTGAAAAGCTGCAGCCCCCAGGGAGGCCGCTCGTTGGAGTGCCTTGTTTATCGCGGGCGCGCCGATTCTTGCACCCACCGACGGGTCGTCCTCGTAGTCCGAGTCCGCGACAGGGTCGAAGGCGATGACAATCACCAGGACCCCGGACGACGTGAGTGCCTGGCGACCGTAGGCGAACCCGACTCGCTCCGCCGCGAACTCGTGTGGTCGTTCCAGGTCGGCGCGGATGTCCTTGTACAACGCCGACGTGAGGCGGACGTGGACCGTCATTGAAGGGGCCTCAGGTGCTGTTGCAAGGTCTCTTGAACGGAAAGGCCGGCCGGAACCTTCCACGAGTACGCGTACCAAGAGCGCCCCAGAATGTGCACTCCTCTCGCGTTCCAGTTGAGGTTGTACGGCTTGGGCGGCGTGATCTCCTGGGCGAAGAAGAGCCTCGTGGGATACCCCTCACCGCGGTCACCCAGGCAGAGCAGGGCGTCGCACTCGGCCGGCCTGCACCCCGGAAGGTGCAGGCCGACCATGAGCACGTAGTCCACCTGGCCGGCGACGCAGGTCGAGAGGCTCGCACACACCGGTCGGATGGAATCGATGTCGTGATCCGTCACCATCATCCAACCCCTACGAGGACCCACCACCCCGGACGTGAGAGATGAAGCGCTCGCCGCCCTTGATCGTGACGAACGCGGCGTCGTCGAGCAGCGTCGGCTGCCCGCTCTCGCTGATCTCCTCGATGACGTAGTTCGGGTTGACGTGACAAGCGGCCTTGATCTCGGACACGCTCCGCCGACCCCGGTGGATGGGGAAGTTCTTCCCGTCCATCTGGATATGTACGGTGTCCTGCCCGTGATCTTCGTGCGACTGACTGGAAGGCTCGTTCATGGCGTTCTCCTATTGGAGGCCGACAAGATTGTCGACCATGTTAGCTATCATAGCTTACACGGCTGACGCTGTCAAATTCCGGTCGCGCCGCTGCCTGGGACGACGAGGTTCCGCGAGATCGCGGCGCGCGAAGCTATCGTCGCCGCTTCGTCAGGGCCGCGCGGATTTCGTCAGGCCGCCGGCCGCTTGACCGGATCTCGCGCAGCACCGCGATCATCCCCGGGTTGGCCGCGATCCATTCCTTGAGATCGGGCGTCATTCGGCCGTCGAGTTCCTGAAGAACCTCAACCGAAACGTCGAGAGCAGTCGCCAGCTGGTCGAGCTTCTCTGTCGATCGCCGGTTTCGCTCGAGGTCACTCAGAAACGGGGCTGAGACGCCCACCTTGGTCGCGAGCTGGCGAAGGGAGATTCCTTGGCGCTCGCGCAAGAACCGCACCGCGTCGCCGAGGGTCCTCACGTTGGTCGGAAGCGCCGTGCTCATGGCGAGGGATGTTAGCTACCGAAGCTAACAGAGTCAAGCTGATCGAAGCTATCGACTCGTCGACGGTGTCGCTCGAGGTCGCTTTCCGACCATCGGAGGTCTGACGCGGTCTCCGACGGTGGGAGCTCACTGCGTTGACAAGTCAGCGACTTTACTAACTAATAAACATACAGTGAATGTTTTTCAAGATAACTTCAGCATCTCTCAGGTGAGCCGCTGGCTGAAGGTCAGCTGGCGACGGCTCGACTACTGGGACCGAAGGGGCATCGTGAAGCCGTCGGTCGTTCGAGCCTCCGGCCCAGGCCGCGGGAAAGAACGGCGGTACTCCTTTGCCGACCTGGTGGCGCTTCGGGCCGTCGTACGACTTCGCGAGCACGGCATACCGGCCGTGCGCCTACGCAAGGCACTGCAGCACCTTCAGGCGAGGACGCGAGACGCGGTCGACCTGCTCAGGAGAGGGGTTCTCATCACCGACGGTCATGATGTATACGAGGTGACCGAGAGCGATGAGCGTCTCGTCGAGCTTACTCAAGGTGGACAAGTCGCATTCTCTTTCGCTCTACGCCCGCTGATGGCTGACGTCGCTCGACGCCTGCCAGCGCGGTATCGTCCGAGCGAGGATCTCGTAGGTGGTGCACAAAGAAGGGGGGCAAGATGACGGAGGGAACCGCGACCCTCGAGCAGACGCAGACCCTGCGTCCCCTCGATACAAGGATTCCAGTACTGGCGACACGAGCCGCCGTGCAGCTGGACAACCTGATCCTCCAAAAGAACAAGAGCGTAGAAGCGATCAGGCGCCTTGGCGCTAGCCTGCGCGAGACCGCTGCCGCGACGGCGAGCGCCGTCTCCAAGAAGGCGCTCATCGATCCCGTTGCGATAAGGATCTTGCGAGTCGTAAGCGAGCACGCCTTGAAGACGGCACCAACCACGGCAGCCGATCTCGTACAGCAGGCCAAGGAGAACGGCGAGAAGCTATTGGCTGCGGCCGATGGCAGGGTGGGGGCCGATGACCTAAAGTTGCTGCGGGCCTACTGCCTGGCACTGTCACGCGCCGTCGCGTCGTTCCATCAACTGCGGCAGGACAGCTTGAAACCGCTTCATCGGCTGCGGAGATGATGAGGTGCCACGCACCCTACTGGATCATGCGGTAGCGCGAGTCGCTGCCGCACGCGCCGAAATCGCTAGGATCAGAACTCCGGACTTTCCGCTCGCTCCTGGAAAAGGTCTTGAGCTAATCGACTCCGAGTTCGTCGAACTACAGAAGACGCTACTCGAAGACCTGGATACAGATAACGATCCTGAAGCGGTGAAGGCGGTCGCGGAGAGCACCTTGGAGGCTCTCGAGAAGTACCTGCCCCTGATCGGGTTCATGCTCCGGGCGACGAACGTTCGGAATGCCTTCGAGCTTAACGGGCCGCTCCTTCGGATGGCACGGCAGATCCTGGGCAGCGACACGAGAGTAGTCGTCTCGTCGGAATGGGAGTTCTCCCCGTTCACCTACCGTTCGATCGTCGAGTTGCCGAAATTTGTCCTCATCGGCATGCCGGCGTCGGAGTCAGGCAACGGGCTCATCGTACCCCTAGCAGGTCACGAGCTCGGTCACGCGATCTACGAGCGTAAAGATCTCCGAAGCCGGATAGAGGGCCCCGTCGCCGATGCTCTCGTCGCGGCGATCGAGAAACGCTGGACCGAGTACTCGCAGATCTTTCCAGATTTGGAAAAGGACCAGCTGGGTGCCTCCGATGGACGAGATACCTGGGAGCCCTTCTTCGACTGGGCGATCGATCAATGCGAAGAGAGCTTCTGCGACTTCTTTGGCCTTCGGCTGTTCAGCGAATCCTATCTCCAGGCCTTCGCGTACTTGCTCGCGCCCTGTCTGCGCTATCGGTCTACCTCTTATCCGTCGATGACGGTAAGGGTGGACAACATGATCCAAGCCGCCGCGGCGTTTGGCATACCTGTTCCGCCCGAACTGGCCGGGCTGTTCCGAGATAGCAGAGAGGACTTCTTGCCCCCTCAGCGGCTGTTCTGCGCCGTCGCTGACTCCGCTGTCGCAGTAGTCGTGCCATCGCTCATAGATGAGGTCAAGGCGCTAGCCACCGAGTTGGGCCTACCCGACCGCGACGATCAAGGCATCAAGGCGGCCCTCCGCGACTTTCAGACGGTCATTCCGGCCAGAAATGCCTCGAGCCTTCCGACGATCGCGAACGCTGGATGGGCCGCGTACCATGATCTCGAGATTTGGGACAAGTACCCAGACATGGCGAAGCGCAAGCAGGAGGTCCTCAACGACCTGGTCCTGAAGAGCGCCGAGATTCTCGAAATCAGTCAGCGCCTAACGGAGGGGAAGCATAGTGCTTAGAAGCGCGGAGATCGCTGACTTGCTCGAGGCTGGAGGCGATGACCCATTGGTGATCACGCCACCGCCAGGCACCCTCGATGATCTACGCAAGCGGAGCGATGCCTCGGTGGACCTGCGCCTTGGTACATGGTTCGTGACACCTCGAATCAACAAGATCCCTCTGCTCGATGTCCTTGACGAAGCGACGAGCGGAGGAGGTGAAGCCCCATCGCTTAAGAGCAACTACGTCGCGTTCGGCGAGAAATTCATTCTTCATCCGCGCAACTTCGTCCTCGGCGTTACCCTGGAATGGATCCGGATTCCTTCTGGTATCGCTGGCTATATCGTCGGCCGGTCGTCGTGGGGACGACGAGGTCTGATTATAGCCACCGCGGCTGGTGTGCATCCTGGCTTTACCGGCTGCTTGACCCTGGAACTGACAAATCTCGGGGAGATTCCGATCGAGATCCGACCCGGGATGGCGATCTCGCAGCTCTTTCTGCATCGGGTGGGGGAGGGAAAGAATGTCCAGCCTGGGCCGCTCGGTGGGCTGCGTCGTCCGTCGCTGGCTCGTATCGAACTCGACAACGTCGCACGAATTCTAAGCTCAGCAGAATAGGGGAGAAGATGCGGACTTGCCCATCACACCCGCGAAATCGGTTGGACCGATGGTACAAGGGAGGATCAGAGCTTGAAACAGCATGCGCCGGTGAGCGCTTCCACAGCCAAAGGTACGTTCGCGACCATCTTCCCATCGTCGAGTTTCCGTACTGCATCAGACGGCCGGCTTTGCTGGCGGATACGCGGCAGTGGCGTCTCCCAGCGGCCGGAGCGAGCCCACTGGACAGGTGCTGTCGTTACACTCCTCGAAAGCCATGGAATCGTAGTGGATCGCGCCGGAAGCTCCAGTTTTGGCGGTGCTGATTCCTACCGGGTGAGTGCCCGGTTTCTCGACGGCGAATTGTCCGCTGAGACCGGGAATTACATAGGCGGATCTCGCGGTGCCTTTGTCTATGGAGCCCGAGCCGCTCTCTTCATCGCCCTCGGCCTCGAGTTAAGAGTAGGGAAGGCCCTGTTTACGAAGTTGGGCCTCGCTCCAACGACGTTCGCGTCTCTCTGTGAGGAGCTAGCCAAAGCTTCTCCGCCTCAACCGTAGTCGCTGAGTGGGGCTAGGATCGAAGGGAAGGTACACAGTTCCATGAGCATG
Organism: Fimbriimonadaceae bacterium; assembly: GCA_035295605.1. Lineage (GTDB taxonomy): Bacteria > Armatimonadota > Fimbriimonadia > Fimbriimonadales > Fimbriimonadaceae > DAIDHV01. The sequence goes on from DATGIR010000291.1 coordinate 14,806, forward strand.
ACGGTCGATCAGGCCTCGAATTCTACCGAGGACGTTTTTCGAGAGGCCAAGGCCGGGGTCACCAGACGATTCCTTCGTAGCCAAGTGCGTGTAGGGTCTTGCTGACCCGCCCGTTCCGGGGTGGGTAGGCGGTCGGTCGAGCGTACCCGATCATCTCACCCAGGGAATTGAGTCCCAAGTGCGGGATAGACCAGTCGCTCGTGCTGATGGCGGCCCAGATCCGCTCTGCGGGATCTGCCACTGCCGCATCTCCCCAGAGCACGAAGTCCAGGATCTCGCCCACCTTCTTGCCTCCCTCTGAGGTCGATGCGAGCAGCATTTTGGCGTAGAGGTCGCAGCGCTCCTCCATCGATGTCTCGGACCCACGAGGTAGACCCAGATCTTCATTCCGTATTTGACGCGCATGGGTACGGCTGGCGTGCGTGAAGGACAGGATTCGGGTCAGCCGTGACCGGTCCAGTCGTTTCAGCTCGTCCGGTTGCAGTAGGCGATTTACTTCAAGGGGATGGTCGTTGACCCAAGCCCCGTACCGCTCCTCGTCGGCGTGTTTGACCCAGTCTGCAAAGACCGCTCTGGTGGCACTGTCCGGGTCCGCACGATTCGCCGAATGGAGCTTCTGGATTTGATCGTACGATTCACCGGTGCTTCTAATGTTCTCGTGATACCAAGCCTCCGTCGCCTGGTCCTGCACCAGCGATAGGGGCACATCCGTGCGGACCCACCGAGGCAGGGGATAGGTCGAGAACATCTCAGTTATCTTGCGAAGAATCGTGAGACCGTTCTGCCACTCTTGAACGAAGTTCTTTCGAGCAGCGCCGCCACCCCGCATTGCGGTCGGATCATTCGGAGGCTCGACTCCCGCGATGTTGGCCAGCGCTCGATCTACGGCAGCCCTAAACTTACGTCGCTGAGCCTCGAATGAACCTGCCTCGGCCTTGAGACCTTCGAACGCTCGTAGGTGTTCGCGCGTCGCCGCCGTTGAACGAGCCGCGATCACCGACAGCATGGCTTCGAGCTGTGCATCCCATCCGGCCCTGGCCAATTCCGTCTCGTCGAGCCAGACGCCGCACTCGAGGTTCCGAACTGCTCCGCCATCGGTCAGGTTGGCGGAGCCCAGGTACGCTCCGATTCCCACGAACCACATGATCTTCGGGTGATAGAAGTCGCGGGTGAGATGCAACTGCCACGACGGCCGGTTGCTCTCGACGAACTTGCGAAGAATAGACGGGGATGGAAAGTCTCCGTCCGCCAATGCGTAGAGGGTCAAGGGGACGGATCGCTTGCCTGCGAGTTCGAAGATGTCGTCCATCTTGGTCACGTAGGCGACCGCGAGACGAATACTCTTCAAGCTAGGCGCGTCGGCGCGGCGAACCAGAGTCCCGAGGAAGTGTCCGTTGAGAGCGTTCCCGATAAGGTCCATCGATCTCTGTACGTGCGGTATTCGCCGGCGCCTTAAACCTTGAATGCGCTTATCGTCACCAAGGCTCCGAGAGCTTCTTCATGACGTCGGCGCGCGCAAACACGCGGGAGCACTCCTCCCACTTGTTCTTGTCGGCGTCGACCTGTGACTGGTAGCGTAGCTCGAACACGTCCCTCGCCTTCTGTCGAAGATGGACATACTTGTCCATCATCTCCTCGAGCTTCTCCTCGCTCTCGATCCAAGCGTCGTCGATGGTGTCGGGGAGCCCTCCGAAGATGTCGTACTTGTCCTTCATCCGGCGCGAAAGCGCTGCGTAGACCTTCTCGTCGCGCGTGTCGTGATAAACGAGGTTGAGCATGTCAACGTCGCGCCGGGTTTGGCCAAACCGCTTGATGCGACCGAGGCGCTGCTCGAGTCGCGATGGGTTCCAAGGAAGATCGATGTTGATGAGAGCGCCGAGCGTCTGAAGGTTCAGCCCTTCGCAAGCAGCATCGGTGGCTACCACGAGGCGAAGTTCACGGCGCTTCACCGCCTCCTTGATCTTCTCGCGCTCGACAGCGGCGAACTCGCCATCGCGCAGCAGACCGCTCTTGCCGACGCCCGCGTAGATTGCGAGCGGCTCGTTAGGCAGATTCTTCGCGAGCTGCTCCCCGACCCAGCGCGCCGTGTCATAGTATTGGCTGAAGAGAATGCAGCCGTGGTCAAGCCACGTCTTGCCCTCCACGCGGTAGTCGGTAAGGAAGTAGCGAACTGCGTCGAGTTTCGGGTCCCGCGCCTCAGGGCGCGACAGCTCCGACATGATTGTCTGGAGGTACTTCGCCTCTTTGGGGGTCAATCCATCCAACGCGTCCAGCAAGAGCTGCGCGTCCTCTTCGTCCTCCAGTAGCGTCCGAGCGAGCATCTTCTCGGCAGTGCTGCGGCCCGAGGCGAAGCTTGAGCAGATGCGCTGAAGGAGCAGTGACCGCATGAACCCGGCGGCCCGGGTGCGCTTCCCAAGCTCCTCCGTGAACGCCTCGGCCGCTTCGTACGCGAGGTCGAATGCGTGGTTCGTCATCAAGCCCAGGCCGACGAACGCCAACCCTTGGTAGGTACCGCCATCAGATTGCGGGACTGGATGGATCGTTACCCCTACGCGCTCGATAAGCCCCTCCTCCTCGAGCTGCTGGCGCTTCCTCAGAACGGTGTGTCTCACGATTGGGTTGTTCTGCCGGAAAAAGCCGCCGTCGAGCATGTGCTCGAGAAGGTTTCGGGTCGGGTAGTCCAACGAGCCAAAGGCCGTGTCGACGTAGAAATCTTCATTGGCGACGTCCATCTGCTGGCGAAGCGCCGCGAACAGAGGATGCTCGTTACTCGGGGGAAGCGGGTTCCTGATTAGCTCCCACACCTCCTTCACATCGGAAGGGTTCGAGGTGCCTTTGACGTAGGGCAGCGCCCTGTCGATATTGGGCCAGATTGCGAAGGGCCCTCGACCGAGAACGAAGTCCGCACCCGACTGGAGGATGCTCATCAGATCCCACAGCTCTCGGACGTCGGTCTGGATCGGTGTCGCCGTCCCGAGGAGCAGGTGGCGCGTCCTCGGACCGATCTTCAGCATGAAATCGAGCAGGTTATTCGCCTCGTCGCGTCGCTCTCCCAATCCCCCGCGTCGCCGAGCCTTGTGGGCCTCGTCGAGGATCACGGTGCCGTATTTGCGGCCGAGCAGCACCTCGCGTTCAGCGGAGTCGTGAAACACGAGACCCGTGGAGACGAGGGCGACTCGGTACGGGCAGCGGGCGATGTCCTCCGGGCCCCGCGCTCGGATTACGCGCCCTTCGGGATCTATCCAGACCTTCTTGGTCGAGTGCCACACTGCGCTCGGAACTCCGAGCCGGTCCTTCAGCTCGGTCTGCCACTGAAACGTCAGCGTCGAAGGGCAGAGGATGAGAACTGGGCCATCGTCGAGTAGCACCGCGACCATCGCACTGGCTGCGAGTGAGAGCGTCTTACCGAGGCCGACCTCGTCGGCGAGAAGCATTCGTGCGCGCCCGTAGGTCTCACGATACGCGAGAAACATGACGACGAACGCTCGCTGCCAGGGCTGGAGCTGCTCGCCTCCGCGATAGAGCGGCGACTCAGCCAGCGCGGCCGCGGGGACGTCCTTGCTGCCTGCTTTGGCGAAGGCGATCTCGATGCGATCGGCGACGCGCTTGATCTCTGTAACGATCGCCTCGGGAAGCGGGTAGGCGTGCTGCCAGAGCGCGTCGAACTCCTCCTCGACCCAAGCCACGCCCTCGGGCGATGGGTCCTCCCAGAGGATCTCGTAGTTGGCAGCGAAGGCGGACCGCGTCTCGTTGATGGAACCGAGGAACGAAGTCTTCCCGGTCTCGGACTCGATCACCCCCGCCTTGCCGTGGACGAAGGTGGTGTCTTTGGGCACCACGCGCACCTGGACGTTCCCGGCGGTGAGCAGCTCGTAGAGCCGACGGTATCTCTCGCGGTCCAGAAGAGCCTCGACGTCAGGGGGCACGCTGTTCCACACCCCTTTGAGAGCTGTCTCGCGGGCAGCCTTAGACACGGCGATGTCGGCAGCGTCCAGCTCGCTGTTGCAGACAATACGAACATCGGGAATGTCGGCGATCTCCTCGCCCACCAGCTCGAAGATCGAGCTTCGGAAGTACCCCGCGATCCGTCGGTACGACTTCGCTCCGCGCAGCTTCTCGGAGAGAAAGACGCGCCCGAGCTGCTGCCTGCGTGATGAAAACCGGCGGATACCTCCCATGTTACATCCGCTGATTCCTCAGAAGTTCGCGCAGCACGCGGGCTGCGCTGGCTTCCTCGGGTCGTAGTTGCACGAGCTTGGTCGCGAGATACTCGGCCAGCTCAACAAGGATCCCGCGCGTGTACGCGTCAAAAAACCCATCGACGTTGTGACTCATGTGGGTCAGTACGTCACCGCCGTCGACACCCTTCTGCAGCTCCATCAGCGCGTAGAGAGTCGCGCGCAACGGCGTTGAGGCGAGCTCAGAGCCATCACCCATTTCCGCGCGGCCGAACTCGGTGGCGCTCTTGAGTCGTGCTGAGTTCGCCTTGTAGCTAGCGAGGAGAGGCTTGAAGTCTCGAACTTTGAACGCCTTGGCGAAGTTCTGGTAGTTATCGAGCGTCTTGTAGCCCTGCGCCTCGATCTCGAGGAGTTTGCAATAGAACCGCTCGGCGGGACGGAGCTTGTCCCAGTGAGACTTCTGGATGCCGCGAGGCGCGAGCGCCTCGTTCGCAACGCCAACCGCAAACTCGATAAGTTCGTCGACGAACGTCTTCTCTCCCTGCACCCGGGGACGAATAGCCTCTGCGGACATGTCCTTGCCGTCGATGATCGCGTATCGGGTCAGCACCCGAAGCGCCGCCGCATAGCCCGCCATCTGCAGGTCAGCGTCGGCAAATAGGTTCTCGTCTCGATAGCGGACGACATTCCGCTGATTGAGCCCCGTCAGAGAGGCCACCTGCTGTTCCACCTCTTCCTTCAGTTCCCAAGCGAGGTCGTCGCGCGTGGTGCGCTCGTACTTGGCTGGCTTGCGAAGTACCAAGAGAACGGTCCCTTTGACGTAGCTGCCCTCCCGAAGTGCACTCTCGGTCTCGGTCGCCACGTACCACGCAGCGGTCACACGCAAACCTGACGCCCACACTATGTTGGCCATGTCAGCCCAAACGGCGCCTGACTGGTGGGTAAACATGACGACCTGCACACCATTGTCCGGCATGAGATGCCCCATGCGCGTGTATGCGGCAACCATTCCCCTCCGGAACCCCTCATCCTCTCCCTTGATAGCGAGCGCGCGACGACTGTCCCACGTCCAGTGAGAGAACTCCGGGACTTTGTTTCTTCTAATCCATGCGATGAAGAACTCCGTGATTTCCTCGTACTTCACCGCGTCGCCGTAGGGCGGATCGGTTATGAAGATATCTGCCGGCCAATCGGCTTCATTCGCAGGACACGCCCGAACCATCGTCCGGACCGAGATGGGACAAGACGCGAAGCCTTCGACCAAGTACCACTTGGCGAACTCGTAGGGCCGCACTCCATAGGTAAAGAGCGGATTTAGTGCTTGGTTGTAGAACGTCGCAGCGATGGACTCTCGCGCGGCGCCCGTACCATAACGACAGAGTTTCGACGACCAATCCGTGAGTCGACTAAATACAAGGTGTAGACCAGCGCTGTTGGTCTCCTGAATGTATTTGTTCGCAAGGCCCAAGAAGAGCAGCTGACGAGGCGCGAAGAGATGGTGCCAATGGCTCCA
>DATGIR010000292.1:0-6447 GCA_035295605.1 Fimbriimonadaceae bacterium
AACTTTGCGAGCAAGCTGTTCACGCCCGACTACAACGTGAAGCAAGTGGGGGTGGTCACGCTCCAAGGCGTGCCGCTCATCTTGCTCCAATTGGCGGGCACCGCGCTCAGGATCGACCTCTCGATAGACCCGAAAGGGCTCATCCGCCGCATCGATTCTTCGGCGTATGACGGGTCCGGCAGCCGGATCAGCGAGACGGTACGGGAATTCAGCTTCAAACCGCCGGGGACGCCGGTGAGCCCGCCTGCCGGCAAGGCTGCGTCGCTTCCGAAGTTGAAACCCCCGCCCGCGCCGGTGCCGGGCATGTCCGACTAAGGTTTATGCCGCCGGAGAGAGGGCGGCTCGTTGGGAGTCGAGCTTCTCGATAATTGCCACCGCCCGGTCCAGCGGCTCATCCTTGTCCCGCCCGGGAAAGCGCGGGTCGGTCACCTGAAAGTCGGGAACGACGCCATGGCCTTCCAGACGGACGCCACTGGTTGTAACGTAGTCGGCGAGCGGAAACTGAAGCCGGAAGCCGTCCGGCAGCCCACGCATCACCGAGATCAGGACCGCGCCGGCTGACTTCGAGCCCACCACGGTGGCCTTTCGCAGGTCGTGTAGCGCTGCCGCCGTAATTTCGGCCGCGCTTCCGGAAGCGCCGTTGATCAGAACGGCGATCGAACCCTTGAACGGGGTGACGGGCGGCGGCGAGGTGTGCAGGTGGGTCTTCACCATCGCGGCAACCTTCACGACATCGACCGGACCCGGGTGCTCCTTCTGATACTCCTGCACGTTGCCGCTGAGAATGAACGTGCCGATATCCGTCTTGTTATCGAAGACCATATCCAGGAAGTTGAGCATGCTCACGACCTGGCCGCCCGGATTGTTGCGGAGGTCTACGACGAGGTTCTTGGCGTCCGCCGCTTTCTTCATAAGCCCCTCGACGAGCTTGTGGTCGTACGAGACGTCGAACGTCGGGATACGGATGACGGCGGTGTCGTTGTCGACGAACTTGAGAGAGGCCGGTTCGACTGTCGAGTAGGAGGCGCGCAGCATGGAGTAGCGCTGCTTCTTGCCGTTCTCATGCTGCACCTCGATGTGGACCGTCGTTCCCTCTTCGCCGCGGATGGGGGCGGACGATTCCGCCTTCTTCCCCTCGACCGAAAGAATAACGTCGCCCGGTACCAACCCCGCCTTTTCGGCGGGTGAGTCCGGGTAGACCCTTGCAACGCCGACGCCCTTCGGGTCCGGCGTGATCATGATTCCAATTCCCACGACGCGATGCTTTTCGCGACTCTCGACCATTTGCGGGGTCATCAAGTAGATGTGGCTGAACCCAAAGCTGTTGAGCGCCTTCTGAACCGCTGCGCCGAACTCGGCCTGGGTGGCCGCCTTGTCGATGGCGGAGCGCTGCTTCTCGAGGAAGCCATCCCACTCCTTGAAGTCGACGTTCGGAACAAACGCATCACGCTCGATGATCCCGGCAAGGGCCTTTAGGACCTCCTGCTTTTCCGAGGGGCTGATTGGCTCACCCGGGTGCGTCTGCGCGACCGTGGGAAGCGCAAAGCTGAGGATGAGCGCGAAGCTGAGGAGCGCGGTCAGCGCTGAGCGAAGGTTGCGCATGGCTTGGTTATGAACTACGTTGAACTCTCGCTTCGGTTCTCCCGGCGGCGGGAAAACCACGAGGATAAAGGTATTTTCAGCGGGAAGTCCTACTCCTCCCGGACTTCGACCCTGATCCCGATCGTGGAGATGATCGCCGCCACGGACTCGCACTCGGTGGCCTGACCGAAGTGGACGACGCTCTTGCCGAGGTGGTCGATCTCCCACGTTTCGATTGCCGCCTCCTCGAACGTGCAGCCGGTGGCCGCCACAAGGATGACCATGACCTCGTCGTACGTGTTCACGTCGTTGTTGAACACGGTGACGGTCCAGCCGCCGTGGCCCTTGGACCCGGCGTCGGGTTCGATTACGGGAAGAATCGTCGGGTGGGCCATTTCTCTAATCCCATTCGGGAAGGACGTCCGTCGCAACCCCGATCTCCCGGATGATCGAGGCGGCTACGTTGCAGTCTTCCTTCGAAGCGAAGTGGACGGAGGCTTTACCGTACGTATGGGCCTCCCAGGTCTCGATGGCGGCCTCCTCGATGGAGCAACCGGTCGCACGAATCAGGACGTCGATGACCTCGTCCGCCGAATTCGTGTCGTTGTTCGAGATAACCACCATCCATCTCGAACCTACACCGACGTCGGTGTTGATGGGCTCCAGAACGACCTGATCCATCGGAAGTTATTGTACGACCGGGTTCGCCAGGCCCGAATGGGACCGTCGCGAACTGACCATGTAAATCGCAATAATTGCTAACCCGAGCGCAAGAGTTTGGAACCCGGTCGTGAGCCCCCGGGGCCAGCATTGGAACCGGATCGTGTGACGCCCGGCGGGAACCTGCACTTGCGGCCACGGGTCGCGCGTGAAATCGGTCAGTTGGTCGTCGATTCGTGCGCTCCACCCGTCTCGCAAGTGGTCGCGCAAGGTGAACACGCCCGGACCCGTGGCTTCGTACTCCACCCATTCCGCAGTCTCGCTCATCCACGTTGGGGAACCGCTTGACATCGAACCCCGGCCCGGGCCAGGCAGGCGGTACCGGTAGAAGCCGCTCGATGAGGGAAGCGGCTGCCCGAGGCCGGAAAGCTGATCCGCCGACCAGACTTCGGTAACGCCGGCGTCGGCAAGCTTCACCGGGTCGAAGTGGCGCTTGACGAACATCATGTTGCCGTTCGCGGGGGGCGCGGGGTCCTCCCCGTCGATCTCGGCGAGGGTGTCGCGCGTCCGTTTGTCGACGATGGAGTCGTAGCCTCCCACCTCGTGAACCTGGTAGTGACCCGGAACGTGAACTTCGATGAGCGTCGCCGAGTTTGGCGGTAAGAGCGCGGGCGGAGTCTGGAGGAGATCCCAGCCCCCGTTGACGATGGCAACCCGGCCGGCGGTCGTGGTTATCGGCGTCAGGCGCTTCGGGCTGGAGCGGACGAGGAATGCGCCCGGGAATACCGCGAGCGCGGCGGCTAACCCCAAACCACACGGCACGCGAAGCTTTGGAATCCGGAAGGCAAGCACTCCCAAGAGGGCGACCGCGAAGGCAAGGCCGAGAACCCCGGCCGCGAGCGCGGAGTGTGGCACCGCCGTCATCAAGTCTTCGGCAGTCAACGTTGGCAGCCAAGGGGCGAACGGCAGCCGGAAGAGCAGCCCGGTCGCGAGAACCACCAACCCAAAGAAGATCAAGAGCCGGTCGCGGGCGGCCTTGGTCGGCAGCGGATCCGCCTCGAAGTCGGCACTCCCGGCAAAGACGCAGAGCGCGAGGACGAACAGTACGGCGGCGCGGCCGGGCGAACCGGTCGCCGACCAACCCGGCGCATAGAAGTAGAGTAGCGCCCCGAACGGCGTGCCGACCGCCAGCAGGATCCCCACGAGCCCGGCAACACCCACCCCTAGGCTCGAAGCAAGCGTCCTGCGCCGCAGACCAGCGACGACGAGAAGCAAAATGACCGGCCCGACCCCGACCGCCGATTCCGCGAAGTTTCCCCCGCGCTGAACGAGGCCGGGCCAGAAGCCGTTCAGGGTCACGCCCTTGATCTCGAGGTCCGAGGTTGGCAGTCCCAGCAACCGGCTATCCGGGAAACTTAGAAGCTCCCAAGCCGGCAGCGCACCCGCGTTGTACGCGGCATAGCCCTCGGAGGTCGGCACGTTCGCCCGGTGGGAGTTTCGACCGTGGTTAAGCACCGGCAGGAGCTGAGGGCCGGAGATGAGCGCGCCGGTAACCAACCCAACGAGCCCCAAGCCGACGATAGGCTTCCAGGACAACTTCGATTGCGCCGCCCGGACCGCCAGCGCGCAGAAAACCGCCATCAGGCCGTACGCGGCGAACTGCAAGTGGCCGGCAAGGAGCGACATTGCAACCGAAACCGCCAGCAGTGGCAAGCCGGGGCGGGCGGGAAGCATGTAGACGCCGAGGAGCGCCCAGGGAATCCACGCTACGGTTTCGACGACGCTTGGCAGGGTGACCCAGGCGACCATGAAGGGGCTCAGGGCGAACCCGGATGCCCCAAGAAGCGCTGGCCGCACTCCCCCGCCCAGCCGCCGGCAGAGCAGGTACACGCCGAGCCCGGCCCAAAAAAGATGCCCCCAAGCTAAAAGTGCCATCCCGGGTCCGGTGGGAATTTGAAGCAAGCCGACGAGAATGTGCGGCGGATAGAGCGCGCCGGACTGCGAATTCGCGAGGAGGGGGGTGCCGTTAAGCTCGTAGTGGTTCCAGAGCGGCAGGTGCCACCGGCTCCATGCGTTGAATACCTGGTCCCGCCAGCCGTAGAACTCGAGAACCGAGTCGGCCTGAAGCACATCCCAGGGCTTTGAATCCTGCACGTTCCACGGCCCAAGCGCCCTGACTTCGTCCCAAGCGCCGATGGTCTCGCCGCCAAACACGCAGCGCCAAACCGGCACCAAAGTGATGAGGAGCAGGGCCAGCGCGGGCCATAGGGTGCGCAGGCGACTCACGCTAGAGAGAATAGCAGCCGACCAGGCTTAACAATAGATGATTTGTTGCCCAGCCTTTTCGTGGGTGGGATCGCTCGCCAGGATCAACCGAAGGTTGCCGCAGGCGGCTTCGTAGTCGCCAAGCATCATCTGGGTCATTGCGAGGTCGTAACGGATATCGTTGTTCTGGGGATGCTTGGCGGAGAGGTCGGCAAGCCGCGCGAGCGAGCCGTCGAAATCGCCCTCGAATCCGAGAATGAGCGCCAATTGATGAAGCGCCTTCGCGTGTCCCGGATCAGCCGCAAGAACCTTGGCGAACTCCTTCTTCGCGTCTTCGTATTGCCCCGAACAGCGGCAATCGAACCCGCGTTGATAGGTCGCTTCAATATCCATCAGCGTTGTCAACTCTTTTCCTCACGATTGGTACGAAATACCCACCGCATCCTAGCAAGAATGCGAGGTTGCCCACTTTCCCTTCCCATTTAATATAGCAACTTATGCGGTTCCGGGCTCTAATCTCGGAGGTGCAATTGGTGGTTTTACCGGCTTTTCGGTGACCGTGCCCTCGGTCGCCGCGCCGGCTTTCTTATCCTTCCCGCCAGAGAGCGGCGGCAAGGGCTCCAGCGTCTTCCCCTCCAAGATCGCCAGGAACTCATCCCGGTTCAAGGTCTCACGCTCGAGGAGCGCCTTTACGACCGCGTCGAGTTTCTCACGGTTGACGGTGAGCATTTCGATGGCCCGCTGGTGACAGCGGTCGACGATCCCGCGGACCTCCTCGTCGATCATCTTGGCCACGTCCTCGGAGTAATTCCGCTCGTCGTGGTAGTCGCGCCCCAGGAACGGGTTGTGGGATCGGCGCCCAAGCGCAAGCGTGCCCAGGCGCTCGCTCATGCCGTACTCGCAAACCATCGCCCGAGCGATTCGGGTGACGCGCTCCAAGTCGTGCGCGGCGCCGGTAAAGATCTCGCCGTATACGACTTCCTCGGCGACGCGCCCGCCGAGCGACGCCGTGATGTCGTCGAGCAATTCTTGAAGGCTGACCAGGAATTTGTCGGCGATCGGCACCGACCAGGTTGAACCAAGCGACATCCCGCGCGGCAGGATCGTCACCTTGTGAACCGGGTCCGTGAACTCGCACATCTCGCCGATCAGGGCGTGGCCGGCCTCATGGTAGGCGATGACTTCTCGCTCCTTATCGTCGATGATCCGGCTCTTGCGCTGTGGTCCGGCGACCACGCGGTCCAACGCCTCTTCGAGGTCGGGCTGCTGAACCTTGCTTTGCCCACGGCGCGCTGCGAGGAGCGCCCCCTCGTTGAGCATGTTGGCGAGGTCGGCGCCGGTAAAGCCGGGTGTCCGGCGGGCGAGGACCTCGAGGTCGATGTCGGTGTCGAGCGGTTTGCCCTTGGCGTGAATTCTGAGAATTTCGGCTCGGCCATTGGCGTCCGGCACGTCCACCACGATCTGGCGGTCGAAGCGGCCGGGACGAAGGAGTGCCGGGTCGAGGACGTCGGGCCGGTTCGTCGCCGCGATCAGGATGACGCCCGAGTTCGGATCGAAGCCGTCCATCTCCACCAGCAATTGGTTCAGCGTCTGTTCGCGCTCGTCGTGGCCCCCGCCGAGACCGGCGCCCCGCTGTCGGCCGACCGCATCGATCTCATCGACGAAGATGAGGGAGGGGCGGTGCGCCTTGGCAGTTTCGAAGAGATCGCGGACACGGGCGGCGCCGACGCCGACGAACATTTCGACAAAGTCGGAACCGCTGATGTGGAAGAACGGAACGCCCGCCTCGCCGGCGATGGCCCGGGCGAGATGGGTCTTGCCGACGCCGGGAGGGCCGGTGAGGAGGATTCCCTTCGGGATCTTCGCGCCGAGCGGCGCGTACTTTTTGGTGTTCTAGAGGAAGTCGACGATCTCGAAGAGCTCTTGCTTGGCTTCGTCGAT
>DATGIR010000293.1:0-8587 GCA_035295605.1 Fimbriimonadaceae bacterium
CTATGAGGGCTATTTGGCGCCCGGATTCGGAACGAACCCGATCGGGCTATCCATCGATCCCGGCGGCGTGCTCGACGTGTACTTCGGAGGCAACAACGCCGCTTACAAGTTCGACGCCGCGTCCGGCAACTACATGGGCTCGATCGCCGGGGGATATGCCAAGTCCGGCTTCGGCGTGGTTTCCGACCAGAACTCCGTCGAATACCTAGCGGACTTCACGGGCGGAACAGTCTATCGGTTCGATAACCGAACCGGGGCCTACATGGGCCAGCTCGGATCCGGATTCCTGACCAACCCTACCTTTTTGGCGGTCACGCCCGCGCCGGAGCCGGCGAGCCTGGCCGTCCTGCTCGGCGGCTCGATCGCCGTGTTGATGCGCCGTAGGGCGCGAAAGACCCCTTAAGGGAGAACTCGAATGAAGATTAAGAAAGCAATTACCATCGCTCTCGCCACCGCCGGCGCTTCCAGCGCCTTCGCCCAATACTCGTCACCGGAGCTTATACTCGTTGCCGACCAGGGCGGCAAGGACTCGAACAACAATATTCACGTACCGAAGATCGACCGTTACGATCCGACGACAGGAAACTATCTCGGCAGCTTCGGCAGCCCGTACCTGAGCGATCCAACCGCGATCGCGATCGTCGGCCAGGATGCCTATGTCGCCGACACGTTCACTTTCAACAACGCAAGCTATTCACGGATCGACAAGTTCAACTTCTCCACCGGCGCGTACGATGGCTCGATCTTCAATGCCGGCCCGGACAAGATCACGGGTCTGGCGACCTACGGGGGCAACATACTGGCGGTCGATAGCGGCGTAGGCCCGGGCACGGGTGGAATCTACACTTTGGCTCCCGACGGCAGCGTCCTAGGTAAGACGCTGGCGGCTCCCACGATGCAAGACAATCGAATCGCCATCGTCGGAGGCACGGCGTGGGTCACCGCAACCGGGTCGCCGACGGGAACCCTGTGGGAATACGGACTGAACCCGGACGGCACGCTCGGCCTCGGCGGGGGGCCCTCCGGTCAGTACCACGGGGTGGCAGCCGGAACCGGCAACCTGACTGGAAACCTTTATGACACGGGGATCGATTCGAACGGATACGAGTTCTTGCAGCGGCGAGACAGTTCCGGGAACTTGATCTCCTCCTACTCGTGGCCCTATGCGGGCTACTACTACAACCCCTCGCTTGCGATGGGTCACGACGGCGGGCTCTACGCTCTTGTTGATTACGTGGGCTATTGGTATGTGGAGCGCTTCGATGGCGGAAACGGAATGCCCTACGGACCGCAGGGCTTCTTCGAGATCGACGCGTACACCAGCGGACACACGTGGCTACCGACCGACATGGCGGTATACGCCGCGCCCGAGCCGGTGACCATGGTTGGCTTGGGGCTAGGTGTGTTCGGCCTGTTGGCCAGGCGGCGCAGGAGGATTGGTGGAGGCGGAGGGAATTGAACCCTCTTCCAAAACCGTCGGCCTTTCAGTTGCCACGAGCGTCTCCCCTGTACTTTTTCTCGACGCCGCCCTCTGCCGGGGCCACCTGAGCGGTCGTCCAGTCCGGTTGGTCTAGCCTAGGTTGCTACGAACAGAAGCTTCCCGGCGATTCGGATTTGTGTTACACCCGGAACTTTCCCTACCGACTCGGGAAAGGCGGACGCGCGGTCAATTAAGCCGCGTAAGCGTAGCTGTTATTCGCAGTTACTTTGTTTGCCGCTTTTTACGAGGCCAGCGGCGCCTCGGCTCGCAACCGAGAGTCGATCCGGCTCTGTCGAACCCTTACGCCCCCGTGTCCAATAGTATAGAACGTCGGTTGGCCCCCGCTTGTTCCAGAGCGCTAGTTGCGGGTGGTCGCTTTGCCGACTACGGCGGCGGCAACCAGGAACGCCTCCGAAATCGGGCGCTGGGCTAACTCGGCGAGGTCGTCGGTCGCGAAGATGGTCGCAAGGGTCTTGACCGCTTCGGCCTCCTGCCCGTCCGAGTATTGGTTCAGCGCCACCTGGATCCGTTTCGAGCGGCGGCCGGCGGGGCGCAACACTTCGAGCAAGGCGGCGTCCTTCGCCATGCCTTCGAGGAGCATGAGGCGGTAGGTTTCGCGCTCAACACCCAGTAAGTGGGCTACACCGAGGAGGCCCTGCCTCTTCGTCAGAGGCGTAGAGCAAGCCTCTAGCGAGTCTAAAATGGCAGGCAAGTCGGAGAGCTCGCCGACCACGCCCAGGGCGTAGGCGAGGGCGCTGGTGGAGGCGTCGGGATACTTATGGAGCGCTTCCCGCAACATCGGCGCCGCCTCGAGAACCTCGAGCTCGGCGACCGCCTCCGCGGCCGCCACCCGGACGCTCGCGCGGGTGTCGAGAACGGCGGTGGCGATGGTGCTGGCGGCTTCTTGCGCTTCGAGGTGGCGCAAGGCCTGAATGGCGGCACGACGCAGGTCGGGGTCGTCGGCGGCTTGCGCGGCCTCGATCAGGGGACCGATCGCGCGGGGATCCTCCATGTAGCCGAGAGCCCGCGCCGCCGCGCGACGAACCAACGTGCGGGGGCTGGCCAGCAGCGAGGTCAGGAGCTCGATGGCGCGGGCATCGCGCATGGCGCCGAGCGCTTCGATCGTCTCTTCCTCGACCAGGTCGGGGTGCTGGGCGAGCTGCTCGATGAGCGCGGTGGCGGCTTGACGCTGGCTCGAGGGGTCTCGCAAGCGCACAAGCGCCTGCGCTGCCTGCCGACGGACCTTCGGCAACGGGTCGTAAAGGGCTTTCACCATCTCGTCGGCGGCCATCGTGAAGCCCTCGTCCGCGAGCTGCTCGAGGGCTTCGCCGCGAGCCTCGGCGCTGCCGCTTCGGGAGAGCCGCCGCAGGGCTCGCACCCCGGTCGGGGTCGCTTCGCTGAGGTGTTGGAGGGTGGTGCGAACCTCAGTCGAGCCGGCTTCGCGGACCCGGGTCAGGAAGATCATGCCCGCGGCGCGAAGCATGACGGTGGTGAGGAAAAGGATTTGGTAGGCGTGGTACGGGAAGTTGTGCAGGCGAAGACTCGCCATCACGGTAGCGCCGACCATCGGCGACAGGCCGCCGACGAGTGCGGTAAGGGCCATCCCGGACCCGAGGTAGTTGGCGCGGTCTTCGGGTTTGGCCGTGCTCAGCATGATGTTGAACTGGCACAGGTTCACCCCGCCCCACATCACGCCGAAAAAGACGTGGGCGATGAGCAGGAGGATGGTGTTGAACTCCAGTTGGTTTGGCCGGCACAGCATCCACGGGATCGGATTGATGGCCAACGAGAGGCCGGCGATCGCGAGCATCGGCTTGTTCCCGTACTTGTCCGAGGAGAAGCCCCAAAAGCGCGCCGAAAGCACGGTCCCCAGCGCTTGGCACGCGCCGGCGAGTTGGAGGACGGTGAACGGCAGCTTCAGCGACTCGATGCCGTAGGCGGCGTAAAAGGAGCCGGGAAAGCCCTGCCCGATGGTCGCGGCGGCTAGAAAGATCAGGACCGGCCGGTAGGACGGATCCCGGAAGGGCGCGGCGAAGGCGAGGATGCCCTTGCCCAACGATTGGCGAATCGGGTTCAGCCGCTCCAGGTCCTTCATCCGGAGGAAGAAGGCGAAGCTGACGGTGGCGCACAAGCTGGCCAGCGCGAAGATGGTGGAGAAGCCGGCGCGGTAGAAGCCGTTCCGCTTGAACTCGTCCAGCACCAGGCCGCCGAGCACGCCGGTGGTGCCGCCGACGGTGGTGGCGATCGCGTTTCGCCGGCTGAAGAAGCTGCCGCGCGAGTCGGGCGGCACCAGCTCAGCTAGCCAGTCGTTGTAAATCGGGTTGACGATGAAGGTCGACGCGGCCGCGGCCAACGCGCAGAACATCGCGAGGCTGAGCTTGACGGGCGCCTCGACGGGAAGGAAGGGAATAGCGATGAAGGGAACGTAGAAGAGGCGCCACAGCAGCCCGCCGGGCAAAACGAAGCGCTTATAGCTCGCCTTCGAACGACCCCAGATGGCGCCGGGAATCTGGAGGATGCCGAGCACACTCGGGATCGCGGAGAGCAATCCGATCCAAAGGTCGCCGCCGCCCAGGTACTTGATGAGGCCGACCAGGAAGTTGCCGGTGACCAGGGTGCCGAACGCGCTGGCGAACGCCATGTCGAGGTTCGCGGTGCGGAGGTTTCGGAGTGCCTGGAGCCGGTTCGGAACGGCCATTTATGAACTGGGTGGATGCTACCGTTTGCTGTCACACTCCGACCTATGCGGCAGGAGCGCTCGAGGCGGTGGGTCGGAGTCCTTGGCCTCCTCGCGTGCGTTCTCGTCGGGTTCCTGATCCATGTTCGGACCGGGGCTTCCACCAACTACTCGTGGGGCGAGTTTTTCCGCGGCCTCACGGGTGGTCCGGGTGGCGACGCCGATTCGACGTGGACGATCTGGGTGCTCCGCGTGCCTCGCGCGAGCGCGTGCATCCTGGTCGGTGCGCTGCTGGCAGGGGCGGGCTCGGCGTTTCAAGCCCTCTTCAAGAACCGACTGGCCGAGCCCTACACCGTCGGAACCGCATCCGGGGCCGCGATCGGCGGGGTGGTTGCGCAGGCGTACTTTCCGGCGGCGATTGCGGCGGTGGCGATGCCGTTGGCTGGATTTGCCACGGGAATCGGATCGCTCGCGCTCGTGATGCTGGTGGCGCGAAGACGTGGGAAGATCGAAACGCCAACGCTGCTTCTTGCAGGTGTGCTCGTGGGTGTGTTGCTCAACGCGACGATGTCGCTGATACTCTACTTGGACAACCGTGACACCAACCGGCTGTTGGGGTGGCTGCTTGGAAACGTCGATTCGACCCCGCCCTCCAGCGACTGGATGATGCTCGCGGTGTTGGCGGTTGCGGGAGGAGCGCTGATCACCAGGAGCCGCGAACTGAACGCCCTGGCGTTCGGGGAGGAGACGGCACGGCGCCTGGGCGTGAATGTCGGCCGCCTCAAGGCCTTGGTTCTTTTGGCGGGGGGCGCGATGACGGCGGCAGCGGTGGGTGCGGCCGGGGTCGTCGCCTTCGTGGGCCTGGTCGCGCCGCACCTGACGAGGAGGCTCATCGGGGTCGATTGGCGTTTTTCCCTGCCCGCATCGATGGCGATGGGTTCGGTGATCGTGCTGGTAGCGGACGGGATCGGGCAGCGAATCTCGGTGGGGGCGATTCCGCTGGGAGTGATGACGGCGCTGATCTCGGCGCCGGTGCTTATCACGCTGCTCGGTAGCCGGCGGTCCTGAAATCGGTGCTCCCGCAGGAGCGTGGAGCGCGGGATTCCGGCCCGCCCCACCGGTGCCACTGGTTTCAGCCGGTGCAGCGCCCCTCTTCCTTCGTCGGCTTGATCCATCGCTTGTTCGCTCACAAGAGTTCGCTGGGGCCCGCTAACCTTGCCTTACGGGCTTCAAACAACGCGGTCCCTGGTGCGAACTTTTAGGTTCGCGGCGATGGAAAGACCCGCCGGAGGAACGAAGCGCCAAAGCGGTCCGGACGACGGACACGCCGTCGACTACGTAACCTCTTTCCCACAGGAAGCCGTAGGCGCCCTCACCCCCCGCGCTTCGGCGCGGGGTCCTCTCCCGGCGGGAGAGGAGAGGCTTGTGGATGACGCCCTCACCCCCCGCGCTTCGGCGCGGGGACCTCTCCCGAGGGGAGAGGAGACGCCCGATCCCCGCTCACTTGTGTCTAACGCCGTCGTCGCTTGATCTTCGGCACTCGGCGCGGGCGGCTACGGCGGCCGTTGAAGCGGGTAAGCGCGGTGACCATCTCGCCATACATCTGGAGGCGAGCCTTGCTGCCCTCCACCAATCCCATCTTCTGCTCCTTGTGCGAGTTTGCGACCCCGCGGAGGATGACGCGAAGCACACGCGCCTTTTGCCGCTTTACGTGAGCGTTGATGGAAACCTCGACACCCATCCGAAGCTCGTCGAGGTGGGGAACCCCTAAGAACAGCGCCCGGCGCATCGCCCGCTGACCGGAAATTGTCGGCGCGAACTTCTGGGCGGTGTCGCTCCAGAACTTGCCGCCGCGGAAAATGCCGATGCACATGTCGCACAAGCCGTTCATGAGCGGGCGGACAATGAGGTCGACGTGGTCCGCGCGAAGTCCGATGAGGTCCGCATCGAGGAACATGACGATATCGGCCCTCGTCGCCCTCACGCCCGCGACCATCGCCGCGCCCTTGCCCCGGTTCTCCGGAAACTCCACGACCTGCACGCCGTTGAAACGGCGCGCGGCGGCCGCGGTTCCGTCCGTGCTTCCATCGCTGACGACGACGATCTCATCGGCAAACCGGCTCTGCGTCGCTGCCCAAAGCACGTTGGCGATACGCGACTCCTCGTTGTACGCAGGCACGATGACCGCGACTCGGGGCTTGACCGGATCAGCCATGGGTACCCGCAGATTGTGACACGGCAGTCCCGCGGCAGCGGCCCTAGCGGGCCTCCAGCCGCGCCCGAACTTTTGCCTCGATCCTACTTCCCATACGGTTCCACCTGGCCCCTACCGCCGACCGCGCGCCGGAGCCTGGCAAGACATAGCGATAGTTGGTGTACGCATGCTGAGGCTTCCAACGTCGCTTGTAGGCCTCGTCGCCGCGAAGGAAGTCAAATCGCCGGTCACCGCGCTCGATCGCACGCCGGATCGCGTCGGCTACCAACAGCGTTCCTGGGGAAATCGAGTTCTGCGCAGGGTCCATCCCGGCCTGGTAGTAGAACGTCGAACCATTGAGCGTCATGGCGTAGAGCGCGCCGATAGGCTCGCCTTCCAACAACAAGAGAGATAGCTCCAGCCAGCCTTTAGATTGTGCCAGTGCAGCCCATTCGAGGTGGAAGCGGCGAAGGTTTGCGGGAAAGGCGCCTGGCTGCCACCGTCGCCGCCACCGCATAGCGTGCAGCCGGAAGAGGCTTTCGAGGGCTTGCCCGACGCCCGTTTCGGAGGCCAGCTCGATTCGGGCGACGCCGGTTGTGAACGGCGGCTTTTCCAGGCGGCGAACGTCGTAGCGAAGGCTCTTTCCTAGCCCTTGAACGTAGGCGGGATAGGTCTGATCGAGCTCGAGAACGAGGCATTCCGCCTGGGGAATCGGTTCATGCTGGGGCTGGGAGAGGTGGCCGAGCAGCGCTTCGGCGAAGTCGCCACGAAGCTGATGAAGATCGACGAGCGCCGAGCCGGACTCGCGCAGCTCGTTCGCCATCGCCGCACCCACTCCACGGGCGCCTCGCCGAACGATCGGGTGCAGGTAGTCGCTTGGGCCCTTGCCCATCGGGCGGAGCACGGGCCACGATCCCGTACTGCGAACCAGCGGCCACCAGCCGGTAAGGTCGTCGCCTTCGAAGGCGGCAAGCGCGAGCGGCCGCTTTCGGCCTCCGAAGTGGCCGAACCAGGTTCGCTGCCACTCCACGGTTTGAAACGGCGTCGCATTCTCGGCGTCGCCGCAGAGCTCGGCCCAGGCGCCCGACCAGCGGCCGAACATGTCCTCGCCTTCAATCCAGCGGATCGTCGGCATCTCTTGGGTCAGGGATGGACGGGGGCCGGCCCGGCGAATGCGACGACCTGTTCGGCAACATACTCGGCGTGCTCGAGCGGAAGGTGCTGGTGCATTGGCAACGACAAGACCTCGCTCGCGCACCGCTCGGTAACCGGCAGCGAACCTTCGCCGCCGCCATAGCGGCGGTAGGGGGCGTGGAAGTGGATCGGCACCGGGTAGAAGATCGCAGAGTCCACCCCGGCCGATTTCAGGCTCGCCTGGAGCTCGTCCCGCTGCGGGGTTCGGACGGTGTACTGGTGCCATGTGTGGACGTTGCCCGGGGTGGTGACGGGGAGGACGACCGAAGTGTCGGCAAGCTGGGAGGCGTAGACCCCCGCTATCTTCGAGCGGTGGGCGTTCCACGAGCTGAGCCGATCAAGCTTGACGCGCAGGACCGCGGCCTGAATCTCGTCCATTCGGCTCGTATAGCCGATCGAGTCGTAGTAGTAGCGCTCCCGGCCCATGCCGTGAACTCGCATCGCGCGGCACTTCTCGGCTACTTCGTCGTCGTTGGTGGCGATGAGGCCGGCATCGCCGGCGGCGCCAAGGTTTTTGGTCACATAAAAGCTAAACCCGGCCGACTGTCCAAAGTGCCCGGCGGCCTTGCCGTGCCGGGTGGCGCCGATCGCCTGCGCGGCATCCTCGAGAACGGTCAGGCCGTGCTTGTCGGCAATGGTTTGAACGGCATCGGTGTCCACCATCTGGCCGAAGAGATGGATCGGCATGATCGCGCGGGTGCGCGGGGTGATCGCCGCCTCGATGGCCGCGGGGTCGATGTTGAAGGTGTCGGGGAGGATGTCGACGAAAACCGGCGTCGCCTGTGCTTGGACGATGGTCTCCACGCTCGCAACAAAGGTAAATGCGGTCGTAATCACCTCGTCGCCCCGTCCGATTCCAGCGGCATCGAGCATGATTCGAAGCGCATCGGTGCCGGAATGAACGGAGATCGTGTGGCGCACGTTGAGAAGCATCGCCAGGTCCCTCTCGAGCGCCTCGCAGACCTTGCCGCCAGAGATCGTGTAGATGCCGCTGGCAAGGACTTCGTGGACGGCCGCGTCCAGACCGCCGTGAAGCTCGTCG
>DATGIR010000294.1:0-12887 GCA_035295605.1 Fimbriimonadaceae bacterium
CCACGCGCGTCTCCTCTCCCTCCGGGAGAGGTCCGCGAAGCGGGGTGAGGGCGCCAGATGAAGCGCGGGCTTCCAGCCCGCATCCGGCCGCGAACGACGCCCCCGTCGCTCGCCTCGTAGAATGAATCCTATGGCGTCGCCCTTTGCCTCGATCCCCGAGGCTCTCGAAGAGCTCAAAGCCGGTCGCATGATCATCGTCGTCGATGACCCCGACCGCGAAAACGAGGGCGATCTCGTCATCGCCGGCCAGGCATGCACGACGGAATCCATGAACTTCATGGTTCGCTTCGGCCGCGGCGTGCCCTTCATCCCCACCACCGCCGAGCGGCTCGCCGAGCTTCAAATCCCGATGATGACGAAGCAAAACACGGCCCGCCACGGTACCGCCATGGCGGAAATGGTCGATGCCCTGAAGGGCGCGACCACCGGCGTCTCCGCTCACGACCGGGCCCTGACCGTCAGCGTCTTCGTGGACGACGAGGCATTGCCGTCCGACCTCGCCCGCCCAGGGCACATCATCCCGCTTCGGGCCGAGAAGGGTGGCGTTCTCCGGCGAGCCGGCCACACGGAAGCGATCGTCGACCTGTGCGTCCTCGCCGGCTTCAAGCCCGTCGGCGTGGGCTGCGAAATCCTCAACGAAGACGGCACGATGATGCGCCTGGACGGCCTCGAGCCCTTTGCGCTCGAGCACGATCTGAAGATCGTCACGATCGCCGACCTCATCGCCTACCGCCGCAAGACCGAGAAGCTCGTTAGCCGCGTGGCCGGTCCGATCGACTTCCCGACTAAATTCGGCCACTTCACGCTTTACGCGTACGAGACGAGCGTCGAACCTCACCCTTACGTCGCCATCGTGAAAGGCGACGTCTGCACCGAAGAGCCGGTGCTTGCCCGCATCCACTCCTCGTGCGCGACCGGGGACCTGCTGGGCTCCCTCCGATGCGACTGCGGCGACCAGCTCGAGATGGCCCTCCGCAAGATCGAGGAGGCCGGTCGGGGCGTTCTCCTCTACATCGCTCAGGAAGGGCGCGGAATCGGCCTGATCAACAAGCTCAAAGCCTACGAATTGCAGGACCAGGGAATGGACACCGTCGAGGCGAACATCGCTCTGGGCTTCAAGGCCGACCTTCGCGACTACGGGTTGGGCGCCCAGGTCCTCGCCGACCTCGGCCTCCACAAGCTGCGCCTCATGACCAACAACCCCAAGAAGGTCTCCGGAATCCAAGGCTACGGCCTAGAAATCGTCGAGCACGTCCCCCTCATCACCGCCGAGCAGACGCCGCGGGCCAAGTATATGTCGACCAAGCGTGACAAGATGGGCCACCTACTACCAAAGGCTGACTAGCCTCCAATACCGGTTCTCGAACCCTAGCCGAGCGCTTGCCCCTCGCATCGAACTTGGCTGTATGCTAAAGCATGTGGCAACTCGGATTGCTGGTTGTACTCGGGTCGACGAATGCCGCCCCACTTTCGGCAAATGACGTACTGAAGCGCAGCCAGAAAGCCTACGATTCGGCTCGGACGCTCATCGAGGACGTCCGCGGCTCGACCGGATCGTTTTCTGGCACCGCGCACATCGTCTTCCAGCGCCCCGGGCAGCTCAAAGTGTCCGGGGCGAGTTTAGGTGGCCGCCCTTATGCGTTGCTCGTAACGGGTGGCAAGACATGGGTCTTGAGTGTGGGCCAGTGGCAGCAGTCTCAGAGCCCGGAAATGGGAATCGCCGCTATCACGGGAATCTCCGCCAACGCCGGAACATCCGTCCCGGCGGCGCTCTTTCATGCGAAGTGGGGTGGCATCCTCACCATGCCCGGCGCAGGGGCACCCAGCCTTACCAAGCAGACGATTGCCGGACGTTCGACGTATGTCGTGCACCGAAAAGCGTCGAACGGCGGAACGGCCATGGATTCGACCATGTGGTTCGACTCGAAGACGTTCTTTCTCGTCCAAACTTCGATGAAAATCATGGGGCGCGACTTGATCGTGAAGTTCGACGCCCCGAAGATCAACGTCGCGGTTCCAAAGAACGCCTTCACCCGCTGACCCACCACCAACCTCCACCACTCCATCACTCCATCACTCCATCACTCCATCACTCCATCACTCCATCACTCCATCACTCCATCACTCCACTCCAACCCCCGGTATCATCTGCGATACCGTAGAGGCCCGCTGTCGTAGCGAGCTGAAAGACGGGGGAAGTCCGGTCGAAGTCCGGCGCTGTGCCGCAGCGGTAGTTCTCGCAACGCGAGAAGAGCCCGAATGCCCGCTCTACGAACGTTTGTGAGCTATCGCCTACGAGCATAGGCGCGGTTAGCGGCCGGTCTCCGGCCCCTTCCCGCCCCACCGTTGAAACGATGGTTCACCGCTTTCGGCGCTTCACGCGCCGTGGAGGTTGAATTGAATCGATTAAACCGGACCACCGGTCCCCGATCCCCGATCCCCGAGGACGGTTTCACGCTCATCGAGCTCCTGGTAGTTGTCGCGATCATCGCGATCCTCGCCGCGCTCCTCTTTCCCGTCTTTGCCCAGGCCAAGCAGTCGGCCAAGCAAACCGCCTCGCTTTCCAACCTGAAGCAACTGGGGCTCGCCTGGATCATGTATGGCGGCGATGCCGACGACGCGATGGTGCCTTGGGCTACCGCGACCGCCGACCCGAACTCGGTCAGCTACTGGTGGGGCCTCGTCACGAGCGGGGTCGTCGTTCCGGAGCGCGGCCCGCTCTATCCCTACACCCGTGGCGCCGGGATACAGGCCGACCCCACCTTCCCGAACCGGTTGCGAACCGCAGTCGGCTTCACCGGGTACGGCTACAACTACGTCTATCTTGGGCGGGGCGGGGTCTCCTTCACCGCCGTCAACGTCCCGGCGGACAAGGTTGCGTTCGCCAGCTCGGCCCGGCTGAACTCGTTTCAGTATCCGAAGCCCACGCTCGAGGCCAACCCGCTCCTCGAACCGCCGAGCCACAACTACCCCAGCTTCCAGGGCCGAAGCGCCGGCCACGGCGTGATCCTCTGGGCCGATGGCCACGGCACGAGCCGGGCGCCCATCTATCGATCCGGCACCTTCGGCTACGGCTTCAAGGCGAGCGACTACCTTGCCGTGGACCTGGGCGACATCGACCGCGACGGCAACCTTGCCACCGACGAACTCTTCGATCTCAATTGACCATGAACAAGACACTCCCAATCCTCTTCATCACCCTCGCAACGTCCGTCGCTCATGCCTTCGGCTTCTCCGACATCGTGAACTGGACCGGAACCGGCTCCAACGAGGCCGCGCTTCTCATCGATTGGCAGGACGGAACGGCGCATCCGAGCCTTGTCTGGGGCTTCCGCTGGGATGGAAACGCCACCGGTGAGGACATGGTCGACGCCATTGCCGCCACCGACCCGGATCTCACCGTCCAAATCACGAGCTACTCGTTCGGCGACGCCGTCACCGCGATCGGCTTCAACGGTGCGCCCTATGGTCCCGACGGTCCAGGTAGCCACTACGAGTCCGGCTTCAGCGCGGGTTCGCCGGGCTTCTGGGCGTACTACCTCGGATCAGGGACCACGCTGCCGACCTGGAGCGAGTCGGCGGTCGGCTTCGGGGACCGAACGCTTGCCGATCAAGCTTGGGACGGCTGGAGTTGGTCTGCCAACTTCATCGACACCGCGCCCTCCAATCCCCCGATCGCCGCACCTCTTCCGGCGCCCGAGCCGATGACAGGAGTGTTGTTGGCCGCCGGATTTGTATTGCTTCGACGACGCAAGCGATAACGCATCCCGTTACATGGCGCGGCGAGCGTTAACGGCTCGCCGCGCTGCGTACGATGCGGATTGGTAAAGTCCCTGCGTGCCCGAGTTGCGCGTAGGGATTGTCGGCACCGGCAATATCAGCGGCATCTACCTCGAGAACCTGGCGAAGTTTCCCGAGACCAGCGTGGTCGCGGTCTCCGATGCCGACGCCTCGCGGGCCAGGGAGGTTGCCGCCAAGGCCGGCGTCTCGCTGGTTCTGACGCCCGAAGACCTCATCGCCCATCCGGATGTCGATCTCGTCCTGAACCTGACTCCGCCGGGCGCCCACGCCGAGGTCGCCCTCGCCGCCGCCGCGGCCGGCAAGCATATCTACAACGAAAAGCCGCTCGCGGTTGAGTTCGGCGATGGCCGGGCCCTTCTCGCCGAGGCTGACCGGCAGAAGGTTCGCGTCGGGGCCGCTCCGGACACCTTCCTCGGCGCCGGCCACCAAACTGCTCGCTCGGTCATCGACTCCGGCCGCTTGGGCCAACTCGTGGGGGTTAATGGTTTCATGCAGTGCGGTGGGCATGAGTCGTGGCACCCCAGCCCGGAGTTCTACTACACGCGCGGCGGCGGCCCGCTCTTCGACATGGGGCCGTACTATCTCACCGCGTTCGTGAACCTCTTCGGACCGATCGCGCGGGTCGCCGGGGCAACTTCCTCTGCTCATGCCGAGCGCCTCATTACGAGCGAACCCCTTCGCGGAAAGAAGATTCACGTGGAGACGCCGACCCATTTGGTCGGCATCTTCGAGTTCGCGAGCGGCGTGATCGGCCAGCTCACGACATCGTTCGACACTCCGGTCGGGACGTATCCGGCGATCGTCGTGAACGGAACCGAGGGCTCGATGCTCGTGCCCGATCCGAACGGCTTCGGCGGGGAAGTCAAGTCGAAGGTCCGCGGCGAAGATGATTGGGTCGTGCACTCGGAGCCGCGGCCGCATGGAGGGAATGCGCGGGGCGTCGGCGTTCTCGACTTGGCCCTCGGCCTGGCGGAATCCCGCCCCCATCGAGCATCCGGCGCTCTGGCCCTTCACGTGTTGGAGGCGATGCACGCGGTCCTGCGCTCGGCCCAATCCGGCCGCCACGTCACCCTCGAAACCACCGCCCTCCGCCCCGCCCCGATGGCCTCCGTACCGTAGTCGGCGCCCTGTGCGTCGTCCCGGCGCGTCGGACGGCGCCCCGTTCCTTCGGCGGGTCTCTCCATCGCCGCGAGCCTAAGAGTTCGCACCAGGGACCGCGTTGTTTGAAGCCCGAAGGGCAAGGTTAGCGGTCCCCCGCGAACTCTTGTGCGCGGTAAAGCGATGGATCAAGCCGACGAAGGAAGCGGGGGCGCCGGGGGCGGGCAACGCACTGGCAGCTACAACCCCAACAGCAACTGCTCATCTGAAAACCGCTGCACCTCGCGTACCATATCCTCGACGCACGCCTCGAAGATCAGGCGCCCCTTCGCCGCCGTCGCCAGGGTCGAGTATCCGAAGTTTCCGTTCTCCGAAATCTCGTCGAAGAACCGGATCATCCCGCGCGGATCGGTCTTCGAGACCAGGCCGTCGTCCTGAGCCCGGTCCATGTGCACGAGTTCCGGCCGCACGTGCAGCATCAGGCTCGTCTCCCCCTCGCACGCATGCCGGATCGTTTTGAGCGGCCCCTCCATGATCGCCGGCAGCACCTTGTCGATGCCGTCCCAGTAGTTGCTCACGCAGAAGGACGCCTTCTCGTAGGCGACCTTCAGCTCGCGCGCGGCGATGTCGTTCGAGGATTTGTTGCCGCCGTGCCCATTGATGATGAAAAACCGCGTGAAGTCCTGGTCCGCGAGTGAGTCGACCACGCCCGCCACCGCTTCGTAGTAGCCGTCCGAGGAGGCGCTGAGCGAACCTGTGTAGGCCAAATGGTGGGTGCTCGCCCCGAGCCACAGCGTCGGCACCAGGAGCACCGAGGAAGTGAGATTCCGCTCGACGGCTTCGGCAACGGCGGTGACCAAGATCGTATCCGTCAGCAGGGGAAGGTGCAGCCCATGCTGCTCGAGGGACCCGGTCGGCAAAATCACCACCGTCTCTCGGTCGAGCGCGTCGACCTCCTTCCACGTCATCTCGCCGAGCTTCATTAGGCTTCGGGGTAGAGATTGCGCATCAGCATCTTCACCGTGGCGCGGAGATCTTTGTCCTGCCGCATCATGTGGGCAACCTTCTGGTATCCGTGCATCATCGACGTGTGGTCGCGATCCCCGAACATCGATCCGATGTGCTTCCACGAATCGCCGGTGATCTCGCGCGTGATGAACACGGCAATGTGCCGCGCGTGTACGATCGGCGCCTTCCGCGAGATGCCCTGAATGTCGACGGACGGGATCTTGTAATGCTTGCCGACCTCGTTGACGATCTGGTCGACGCTCGGCTTGGCGAGCGTTCCCGCCCGGTAGTACGTCTCGACCATCTCGGCGGCCAGCTCCATCGTAATCGGCAGATCCTGCAAGCTGGCCTGCACCGCGATCTTGGTCATCGCGCCTTCGAGCACCCGGACGTTTCCGGGCACGTTTTCGGCCAGGTACATCGCGATGTCGTGGGGTAGGTCCACCCGCTCCCGCTGTGCCTTATTGAGCAGGATCGCGCACCGAGTCTCCGTGTCCGGCATCTGAATATCCGCGACCAGGCCCGACTCGAACCGGGAGCGGAGCCGCTCGTCCATCAAGTACAGATCGCGCGGCGGCCGGTCCGAGCACAGCACGATCTGCTTGCCCAGCGAGTGAAGATTGTTGAACGTGTGAAAAATCTCTTCCGCCGTCTTGTCCTTGCCGGCGATGAACTGAATATCGTCGACGAGCCACATGCTGACGCTGCGGCTCTTTCGCCGGAATTGATCCAGTTTTCCAGCCTGAAGGGCGTGGATGAACTCCTCGGCGAACTGCTGCGCGGTCACGTAGACGAGCGAAAAGCTGGGATCGCGGTCGAGGATTTCGCGGGCGATCGAGTGCAAGAGGTGGGTCTTGCCCAAACCGCTCTGTCCGTAGATGAACAGCGGGTTAAACCGCTTGCCCGGCTCCGCCGCAACCGCTTTGGCGCCCGCGACCGCCATTCGGTTGCTCTGCCCGACGACGAACGAATCGAAGGTGTACTTCTCGTACGGCTTGAACTTGGGCTCGGCGGGGAAGGCCGGCGCCGCGGTGGACACCGTTGCCGGAGCCGGCGCCGCCGTCGACTTTTCCCGCGGTCCGGCGAGAATCTCGACCGTCACAATCTCGCCGAGCTCGTCGCTCAACAGCTCCTCGAGCGTCGCCTGATACCGTGCCCGTACCCAGTCGCACACGAACCTTCCCGGGGCGGCGAGGGTTACTTGACCGTTGGCGAGGGACTGCGGAACGAGGGGCCGGAGATAGCGGTCAAGCCAGGCCGCCTGAACATCCGGCGCGAGCCGGCGAAGCACCAGATCCCATGCTGTCTTAAGTCGGATAATCTCAGGGCGGTCTTCAAGGGAATACTGGCTTTTCATCTCGGGTCGGAGGCCGCGGATGCGGCAGGGGGAATGCGATTATACAGATGTTTTTGTTCGCGCGCACACCCTTTTGGGAAAGAAGAATCGGCCAGGTTTCGCATTCACAGGGCCCCACGGTTCAATAGAGTCCTAATGCTTTGGAATTCTACGTTTTTAAGCGCAAAAACGCCTAATATCTCGATTATTGGGAAACCAGTTGCACAGGCGTCTACCGGCGGTCGCCGGACGCGGCGACCCCGTCGATGAGCGCGGTTTTCGCACCGAAGGAGCGCGTCCTCGGGGTGCTCGGAGGCGCGTCGGTGCCGACTAGTCTACTGGCATCGTGGGCCGATTCTGCAACATTTATCGCCGCCGCCGACGGGGGCGCCGACGCTTTGCTGGCGGCCGGCCTGACCCCCCGCCTGGTCGTCGGCGACCTCGACTCACTCCAGGCGGATCGAGCCCTCTTTCCCGACGTCCGCGAGGACCCATCCGAGGCGTTCACCGATTGCGACAAGTTGCTCTCGGTGCTCGCCTCGCAGGGGTTTGGCGCCGTCACCCTCATCAACATAACCGGCGACCTGCCCGACCACGAGTTGGCGATCTTCCACAGCGCCGCCAAAAGCGGACTGGCCTGCCGCTTGGTCTTCGCGCGCGGCTTCGGTCATGTTCTCGTCGGCCCTTATCAAGGCCGGTTTTCCGGCGAGGCCCGTGTTTCGCTGCTACCCCTTTCCGCGTGCTCGGGTGTCTGGCTCAGGGGCGTGCGCTGGCCGCTTGAGCGCGCTAACTTGGACGCCCTCGGCGCAACCTCAATATCGAACCATGCCGTCGGCGCGCCGATCGAGGTCGAGCTTGAAAGCGGGGCCGCCTTTCTGTTTCTCGAAAGCGAACCGGAGCCGGACTGGCCTGAATGACCCCCGTCACCGTCCACTTCGCGCTACTCGACTGGATCGTCTTCGGATTGTTCGTCGCCGCCCTTCTTTCGCTAGGCTTATCGGCGCGGCTACGCGAGACCACGATCCTCCAGTTTCTGGCCGCGGGGCGGACACTCACTCTGCCGGTGTTCGTCGCCACCTTGGTCAGCACCTGGTACGGGGGCATCCTCGGCGCGGGCGAGGCGACCGCCACCTACGGCATCGGCACCTGGCTCCTGCTCGGCGTTCCCTACTACGTCTTCGCCCTCGTCTACGCCCAATTCTTCGCCGGGCGCGTTCGCGAGAACGATCAGCTCAGCCTTCCCGAGCGGCTCGAGCTTCGTTGGGGTCGAAGCTCCGGTTTGGTTGGCGCCGGCCTCGTTTTGCTCCTCGCGGTTCCTGCGGCCCAGGTCTACATGCTGGCGGTGCTCATTCAGTGCTTCACCGGTTGGGAACCGCTCCCCAGCCTCCTCGTCGGCGCCTTGGCGGTCACCGCGTTCCTGCTCAAGGGCGGCCTCCTTGCCGACGCCCGAGTCGGGTTGTTGGCGTTCGTGCTCATGTACGTCGGCTTTATTGCCCTGGATGTGTACGCCGCCTCCCACCATCCCTTCGCGACCATCCTGCCGTCCCTCCGAACCCAAAAGCTCCTCAACCCCTCCGGCGGTATCGGGGGCATCGGCGTTCTCACCTTCTTCCTCCTCGGCGCCTGGACATTGGTCGATCCCGCGTTTCACCAGCGGGTGACGAGCTCGGCCTCGCCGAAGGTCGGAAGGCGCGGCGTGCTCATCTCGATCCTCTTCTGGATGCTGTTCGACTTCCTCTCGCTCGTGGCCGGGCTCTACGCCATGGGGCTTCTCGCCAAGCCGCCCGCCGATCTCGTCGCCCTCTATCCCGCCTTCGGCGAAGCCATCCTTCCCACCGGGTTGAAGGGCTTGTTCATCGTCGGGATGGCCGGCACCATCACCTCCGCGTTAGCGGGCTACACGCTCGTTAGCGGGGCCACCTTCGGCCGGGAGATCGTAGCCCGGCTCCGCGGCGATGCCGACGAGCGGTCGATTACCGCGTGGAGTCGGGCCGGGCTCTTTGTCGGCGCCGCCGTCGCCGTCGTCGTCGCGCTTCAAGTCCACAGCGTCGTCGAAATCTGGTACGGCTACAGCGGCGCCATCGTCGGCGCGCTGTTGATTCCCGTTTCGCTCGCCTACCTGGGTAAGACCCGGGGGCGGCTCAGCCCGGGGGTCGTCAACGCCTCGATGCTGCTCTCCTTTGGGGTCGCCGCGGCCTGGATGATCGACGCAATTCGAACTGACAACCCGTCTATGAATGTCCTTTGGTTTAAGCAGACATTCAGCTTGGGTACCTTGATTCCCGCGCTCGCGATCTCTGGAGCTATTCTAGGAGTGGCGGCGCTGGTCCAACGACCCGCTGTAGGAGAAAGTTGACGAAATGGCTGACGACGTTATGAATGAAGCGCCCCCGATTCAGGAAGACGCGGCGATCGACGCCCCCGAGGCGGTCGCCGAGCCGGCTTCAGGCGCCACGATCGTGCTGAAGCGAAGCGGCGTCGAGACCGACATCTCGTTCACCGTGAATCCGCCCGCCGTCATCGGCCGCTTCGACCCCACCGTCGGACCGATCGACATCGACCTTGGCGGCCTGCCCGAAGGCAGCTACATCAGCCGGCGCCACGCCAAGATCACCCTGGAAGACGGCGTCTGGACCCTTACCGATCTGGGCTCCAGCAACGGAACCTTTGTGCTCGGCGCCAACGACTTCGAGCGGCATGAGACGGTCGCCCTGCACGACGGAGTCGAGTTCGCGCTGGGCAATGCCCGATTTACGTTCCACGCCGCCGGCGCCGAGGCGCCCGCTGTCGAAACCCATGCCGCGGTGCCCAGCTTGGATGCCGAGCCCGCGCCGGGCGAACCCGCGCCCGAGCCGGAGTCCGTGTAGCCGGGACTCCCGAATAGCCAAAAAAAGCGGACGACCCGGAGAATGTGGGTCGTCCGCTCGTTTGTGCTCCCCTTGTTCGTTCGTGACCGGTCTTTGCGAAGTCGCCGTCGGGCCGTGCATGTGCTCGCCGGCGCATACGGTAGACGCGGCGGAAATCGGCTGTCGTTCGTCGCTTCGCTACGCTGTGAGCTTCCTCAGCGCCACTCCCAATGACCCTTGATCAAGTGCCCGTGCTTGTCCTTGTGCGGCACCACCCAAACCTTGTGCCGCTTGTGCGGTTTTGGGTGTGGTTTGTGATGCGGTCCCGAATGGTGGTTCGGGGGCGGTACCGGGTGTCGGAAAAGAAGCGGATGCCTGGCGACGACTTGGTTCTTCCCCTTGCCGAGATCGTGGCCGTGCTGATCCTTGCCACCCTTGTGGTCGTCATGCTGGGCTAGGGCGCCTGGCGCCGCGAGCACTAGGGCCAAAACTGCGAGAAAGGCGAGCGGCTTCATTCCGGCCATCTTAACCCGCCCGCACGGCGCATAATTCCGCATGCTGGGTTCGCTCGTCCTTTTTGCCTACTTAAATCACCTTCAGGCGTCTCCAGCCATGCCCGCCGACTGGCACATGGTCGAGTTGGAGAAAGGGACCTCCGTGGCTTTGCCTAAGAGTGCGGTCAGCCTGGATGTTAGCGAACCCAGCTCAAAGCTTCCTGCCGGAGAAGTGCTTCGCCACTGGCAGTTTGTGGACGGGCGAGTCGCCTACGTCATCGGCGAAGACAAGATGACACCCGAAGCGCTATCCCGCGCGAGACCGGATGAGATTTTGGGGAACGCAGCGCGTGGTCTCGTCGATTCACTCGGCAACGGCGGCACCATCAAGAGCCAGCGCGACCTTTTGCTGAACGGGTGGCCTGGACTCGAGGTCCTTGCCGCTGGGAGGGAGCTTGCCGCATGGAGCCGGGTGTACATGGTCGGCCCCGTCATGTACCAGTTGCTTGAAACGTATTCACTGGCTAAGGGGAGGCCGCCGGGAACGGACGCATTCCTCGGCTCACTGTCGGTCGATTTGATGGCCGCTGGTTCACTCAAGACCCCCGGACCCGTATTCGAAACGTTCACCCCGCCCGGTGCGGGCTGCTCGATAGGCATGCCTGGAAAGCCCAAGCCGGACAGCGAAAACAAGACCAAGGGCGCCAAGGCCAGTTTCACACGCTACCTCGCGTCGTACGGGAATCGCGTCTACATCGTCGGCTACGCTCCCCTGCCGCAGGAGGCGCCGCCGAACGGGGTGGACGAGTTCGTCGTCGGCAAGATCGTCGAGTCCTTCGAGGGGAAGGTCACCAAGGCCACGACCACTTACACCCGGGACGGTATCGACGTGGCGACCGCCGGCTTCTCGTTTCCCGAAGGCGGAATCGGGCGCGTCGACGTCTTGGTTCAGCGCGACATGATCTATGGGATCGTCATGCTCTATCCGCCCGGTCACGAGGGTGCGCCGGACATCAACCAGTTCTTCAACTCGTTCAAGCTGCTCCCGAAAGACGCCAAGAAGTCCTAACCTCCCACCCCCCATAATCGACCATGCCTGTCGGCCTCCTTTTCCACGCGGCCCTCGCTACCGGTCAGGCCGCGCCAATACCGGCAATGAAGCCCGTGACGCTGGCGCCTGGCCTGAGCGTCAAGGTGCCCGCCAAAGCGTCCGCCGACCCGGATAACAAGAGTCAGGACCCTAAGTACAAGACTTGGAGGTTCGACACCGAAGGGGCGAGCTACATCGTTTCGACGCTGCCGAACTACCAGAAGGAGGATCCCGGAACGCCCGCCGACCAAGAGCTCGCGGCGTATGTCGGCGGCGTCGTTCAGGAGTTCGAACACCCGGTATTCAAGCGTCAGCGCGATGCGCTTCTGAACGGCTGGCCCGGGCTCGAGGACGTGCTCGAGGTCGGGATAAAGGGGATTGGACGCCTGGCGGTTCGGTTGCGGGTGTTCGCAATAGCGGGCTCCCTCTACGCCGTTATGGTGGAGTACTCCCCCCAATCGGGCCTCCCCGCCGGCGCGGAGAGCTATCTGGCGTCGCTCACCGTCAAGGACGCCGAGACCCCCGGCCCGCTAAAGTTCGCCGGACCACTCTTCACCCCCTTCTCGCCGGAAGGCGGCGGCTACACCATTGCGATGCCTTCGACCCCGAAGCCCGAGGCTCAATCGATTGGTGAGGGTAAGCAGAAGACGACGGGTCATCGATACATCGCTCGATTCGGGAACCGAATTTACGTGGCCGGTTACGCGCTCGTGCCAGAGTTCCTGCCCGACCCGGGTCAAGGGGAACGGAACGACGCGATGATCACAACCGCCCGTGCGACTTTGAAGGCAATTGGCGGTAAGGAGGCGGGCCAGCCTCGAACGGTTGCCATCGGCGGCATCGACTTTGTTCAAATTGACTTCACCGGGCCCGGAGTGCTTGCCGGAAAGGTCGAATCTTCCCTGGTCGATCGGCGATTCTTGGTCGCGTGGGTCGCCTACCCCGCCGGCCACGCCGGCTCGCCGGATATCGACACTTTTCTGAACTCGATCGTCGTCCAACCGCCGGATAAGAAGAAGCAATAGAGGGTCGAAATCACCCTCGAAGACTCGAAACAGCGAGCCCGATAACCCCGCCCGCCAGGACGATCCAGGCCGAGTTCAGTTTTGTACGCAGAAGCACGACCAGGGCCGTGGCCGCCAAGAGGCCGGTCCATCCGTCGAAGATCGCCGCTTGCCCGAGCCGGAACGCGACGACCGCCATCAACGCGAGTG
>DATGIR010000295.1:0-15139 GCA_035295605.1 Fimbriimonadaceae bacterium
TTGTTAGCCCGAGCGAGAATAGAAAAGTCAATGTCCGTACCCATGATTCGCACTTGGCTGCTCGCCGAGCGCTCGTAAAGAAGCATGGCCAGGGTGTACGCTTCGGCGCCGTACGAGCAGCCGGCGCTCCAAATCTTGAACTCGCGACCGTCGAGCCTGGGAAAGCGGCTCGGCAACACCGTGTTCATGAGGGTGTCGAACAAGCTCGGGTTCCGCAGCAACTCGGTGACGTTGATCGTCATTTCGTCGAGAAACTGGGAGAGCCGCTCTTTGTCCGCTTCGAGCGTCGAGAAGTAACCGACGAACGAGTGCGCCCGGGTGCGTTGCGCTAGCGCGGCGAGGCGCCTCCGCATTTGATCCGGCTTGTAGTCACCGAGCTTTACGTTGAACCTGGCCTCAACCTTGGTTGAGAACCAGGCGTAATCCTGCTCCTGAAAGGGTGTGAAGGACTCGATGAGCATTACGCTGCCTGCACCATCGCTTTCGTGGCATCGACAATGAGCGCTACTCTGCCATCGCCCAGTATGGAAGCACCAGAAATACCATGAATGTCTCCGAGAAGCGACCCGAGCGGTTTGATCACGATCTCTTGTTCTCCTCTTAGCGTATCGACACACAGACCAACTTGACCGGTCCCGGATCCAACGACTACCACGCAGGCGTCCTTGGGAATCATGTTGGTCGAAGACGTCTCTTCTGCCTTGCACAACATGGCCTGCAAGTTAGTAAGCGGAACAGTCTCGCCGCGCAATACCATCGCGCACTTTCCGGTTAGCCGCTCTCGCTTTACCTCGCTGTCCGAAATTCCCAGGCGCAAGGTCTCGACGACCGAGCAAAGGGGAAGGGCATACGTGACGGAAGCAGATTCGACCAAGAGCGCCCGCATGATCGCGAGCGTTAACGGAAGTCTTATCGTGAACATGGTGCCTTCCCCGAGCTTGCTCTCCAGGTGCACTCGTCCGCCGATTTTTTCAAGGTTGGTCTTGACGATGTCCATCCCTACGCCTCGCCCGGAAATCTCGGAGACCTCCTGGGCCGTAGAAAGACCCGATGAGAAGATGAGCCGTAGGGCCTCTGCGTCCGTCATCGCCTGGGCGGCTGCCGCGGAGAGAAGCTCGCTCTCAACCGCTTTGCGCTTGATCCGATCCGGGTCAATCCCTTTGCCGTCGTCGCAGATCTCGATCACGATGTTGTTCTCTTCGTGCCGAGCCGACATCCGAACCAACCCGGTGGCCGGCTTGCCGGCGGCGCGGCGGCCCTCTGGATCTTCGATGCCGTGGTCCACACAGTTACGAAGGAGGTGGATGAGGGGATCGCTTAAGGCGTCGATCAGCGAGCGGTCGATTTCGGTGTCGCCACCCGAGATCTCGAGTTGGATCTCTTTGCCGAGATTCTGGGCAAGATCGCGCACTACCCGCGGCATCCGCTGGAACGCATTGTCGATCGGAAGCATTCGGGTCTTCATGATCTCGTCCTGAAGCTCGCCGGTGACCCGCGCGATTCGCATGGTCGCTTCGAGAATATGGGACGCGAGCTCGTCGCCGTGATACTTGGCGTTGAGGGCTCCAGCGAGGTTCGCCATCTGCGTGCGGTCGGTGACCAGTTCGCCTACGAGGTTGAGGAGCGCGTCCAGGCGGCCGACATCGACGCGAATGGTTTGACTGCTCGAGGCCGGCCCCGTGCTCCTAGAAGGGGGAGAGGAGCCGGTGGCCGGCTTCGAGTCTGGCTTTGAATTCTTGGGACCCTCTTCGGCTCTTTCCTGTGCTTCAGGAGCCGGCTCGGGTTCAGTTCCGCCTGCCTGATGGATCTGATCGGAACTCCGCGCGACGCCGGAGACTTCGGAGACCGCGCCTAGCTTTCGCATAGCGGCCTCTAGATCGAGTTCCGTAGCCACCGTGAGTTCGAACGACCGGCCGAATGCCTCCAGGTCCAGTTCGCCCCGCTTCGGACTCGTCGACAGGACTTCGCCAATTTCCTCGGCAACCGCCAGCACCATTTCGGCGCGAACACCACAGAACTCGCACGTCTCCTCGAAGGTAACCGTCAAGTTGTGCGTGTTCCGATCGAGCCCCGGTCGGGCCGTGGTAGCCGCCTTGGGCTCGGCGGCCGCCTTGATCTTGGAGGCCGCCTTCGGCTTCCCGGGTGCTTCGCCTCCGGCAACGGCGGCAGTCCCGCCTCCGAGGTAGCCGCCGAGGTTGTCGATCAGCCCCGAGAAGGCGGCGGGATCAGTCACCTCGTCCGTTCCGGAGGCGGCAATGCTGTCCATGAACCCGTTGAGCATGTCCGTGCACGCGAGCAGGACAGAGATGAGCTCCGGCGAAGTGCCCAACTGGTTGTGGCGAACGGCGTCGAGGACGTCCTCCATTCGATGGGTGAGCTCGCCCATCGAGTTGAAGCCCATCGCTTTGCTCGAGCCCTTGAGCGTGTGGGCCGCCCGGAAGA
Organism: Fimbriimonadaceae bacterium; assembly: GCA_035295605.1. Taxonomy (GTDB): domain Bacteria; phylum Armatimonadota; class Fimbriimonadia; order Fimbriimonadales; family Fimbriimonadaceae; genus DAIDHV01. The sequence continues at coordinate 2,443 of DATGIR010000295.1, forward strand.
GGTCTTGCAGGAGCTCCGGCGATCGATCGCTCTTCTCCAACGTGAGGAAGCTGCTCTCTAGGAGGTCGAGCTGTTCTCGCCCCTCGTCTATGAAGATTCCGAGGAACTGGGACATATCTTGACTTGACATAAGTGCGTTCTCCTTGTTGGGTCGACGGCTACGAAGCCATCCGGGTGAGGTGTGAGGCGCGGGAGATCTCGTTGGCGATCTCGTGCAAGGGGAGGACGACGTCGACCGCGCCAAGCTCGACCGCCGCTCTGGGCATACCGTAGACGACGCAGGTTTCCTGTGACTCCGCCACCGTGTGGCCCGAGGCGTCGTGAAGTCGCTTCATAGCGGCGGCGCCGTCGCGGCCCATCCCGGTGAGAAGGACACCCACGATCGCGCCTCCGTAGACGTCGACCATCGAACCGAGAGTTATGTCGGCCGCCGGGCGCACGCCGTTTACGCTGGCCCCCTCGTTCATTCGGACGTAGCCGTTTCGGACGACCTCCATGTGCAGGCCGCCGGGAGCGACAAGCACCGTGTTTGGCTCCAATTGGTCCCCGGGACGAGCCTGGCGGACGCGAAGCGCCGATTCGGCATCGAGCCGTGCCGCGAGAGCGGTTGTGAATCCGGGCGGCATGTGCTGCACGATGACCACGGGGAGGCCGAGATCGATGGGAAGCTTCGGTACGACCTGTTGAAGCGCGCGGGGGCCGCCGGTGGACGACCCAATGAAGACGCACTGCGGTCGAACGCTTAGCTCCCGGTGCTGACGGCGCTCACTTTGGGTCGATAGCCCGGGAGCAGCAAGCCGGATCTTGGATTGTGCGGCCGCCTTCACTCGCTCCATTAGCTCTGCGCCAACCTTGTATAGGTCGAGCGAAATCGAGCCCGACGGCTTGGCGACAAAGTCCACGGCGCCGAGCTCGAGGCATCGGATCGTCGCCTCCGCGCCCGCCATCGTGAGCGAGGACAGCATCACGACCGGAGTCGGATTGGCCTGCATGATCGCTTGGAGCGCTTGAAAGCCGTCGACCCCGGGCATCTCGACGTCCAGAGTCAGGACGTCCGGCCGGAACTTCGCGGTCATCTCAATGGCCTCGGCGCCGTTCTTGGCCTGCCCGATCACGTCGATTTCCGCGTCAGCGGAGAGAATCGTCGTGATAAGCCGGCGCATGAAGGCGCTGTCATCGACCACGAGAACGCGAAGCATCCGGCTCACCGCCTTAGGCCGCTCCTTTGAGCTTGGCCAGGCAGGATGCGTCCCAGCCGGTGGTGGTAAGCGTCTTCATGACGTCCAGGAGGACGATGAAGCAATCTTCTCTACCGGCCTTTCCCTGCATCGGCACGCGGCCGATGCCAAGGATCACATCCATCTCCGCGGCATTGAGCAACGAGGACGGCGGCTGAATCGAGCTGGCAGAGAGGCGCAGGACCTCGGATACCGTGTCGACCACCAAGCCGGCGGTTACGCCGTCGACCTCGACGATGACGATTCGACAATCCGTGGTCGAGGGTTCGCCGGCGATGTTGAAGCGCGTCCTCAGATCGATCACCGGCAGGATGGTGCCGCGAAGGTTCATCACGCCCTTGACGTAGGCAGGGGCTTGCGGAACCGGTGTGATCGGCTGTGGGGTTATGACGGTGTTGATGTGCGCGATGTCGATGCCGAACACCTCGTCGCCGAGGTGCATGGCGACGACCTGTAGTTCACCGCTTATTTGAGTCTCTGTTGAGTCCATTGTGTTTATCCGACTGTTGGGTCTCTGGTCAGGCCGTTGGGCGCCGGAGATCCGGCGCCCTTGGGCTTCCTTGGTGGGAGGTGCGCTATGCGGCCTTAAGGTGATTCGGACGGCGCTCCGTCTCGCTCGAGTTTGTGGTGCGCGGCTTGAACTGGGCAACCGCGGACTGAAGCCCACGCGACAGCTCGGAAAGGGTTTCCGAGCTCCGCACGAGGTCGCGTACGGCGGCGACCTGTTGATGTGTGGAACTGGCGACCGTCTGGACGGAGGCGGAGACCTCTTCCGACGAAGCCGATAGCTCCTCGGCGGCGGCGCTGGATTCCTCCACGACCGCGGCAACCTCGGAGATCGAGCGCGAGACCTGGTCGGCGCCGAGCGCCATGGCCTCGGTCGCGGTACCGATTCGGCTCACCTGCTCTGACACGAGGTCGAACGCCTGCTGGATCTTCCCGAAGGCCTCGCCGGCGTTCTCGGCCAGTTGGGCTTGGGCCTTGACCCCGACCATGCCCGACTCCATCGACTTGACCGCATCGAGCGTGGTTGACTGAATGGAGGAGATGAGATCGGCGATCTCCCGGGTGGCGGCTCCCGATCGCTCCGCAAGCTTGCGAACTTCGTCAGCCACGACCGCGAAGCCGCGACCGGCTTCTCCCGCCCGGGCCGCCTCGATTGCTGCGTTGAGGGCCAGTAGGTTGGTCTGCCCTGCGATTTCCTCGATCGTCTGCACGATCGATCCGATCTTCTCGGAGGCCTGGCCGAGTTCCTGGATGACTTCGGCCGATTCCTGAACCGAGGCAAGGATGCCCTGCATGCCTTCGACCGTCTGGGTGATGACCTCGCCGCCCGAGGTGGCAACTTCGGTCGCGTCCTCGACGGACTTCGCGGCGGAACCCGCATCCGATGCGGCGCCGTGAACGGCCTCAACCAGTGACTTGAGTTGGTCGGACCCCGTCGCAATCGCTCGAGCCTGCGTCGCGGATCCCGCGGCCACTTCGGTCGCACCGCGAGCTGCCTGATCCGTGGCGCTGGAAACTTCCTTCATCGTTTCGCCGATCTCTTCGGCCGAGGCCTCGACTTCCTGGGAAGTGCCGGCAAGGGCCGAAGCGGTGTCGGCGACGTTTCGGGCGGCGCCCTGCATCTCCGTGATGAGATGCGAGAGGCTGAGCTGAGACTGGCGGAACGAGTCGATCATGCCGCGGACGGTCGAAAGTAGCCCGTTAAAGGTGGTGCCGAGCTGCCCGAACTCTTCTGTTGTGTGGACCTCGATCGGTTCGGTGCCGGTTTGAACTTCGGCCGTGAGGTCACCGGACTCCATCGCGTTTACTGCCACGGCGAGGTTGCTGATGCAGACGTCGCTGACCGAGGTGAGCCGGCCGGCGATGAGGGTGATTTGCGTCGTGACGAATCGAGTGACGAGGGTGGCGACGGCCAACCCGAGAAGCACGGCCGTGATGAGCATCACCGTCACGTTGAGTCGTGAGCTCTGGAACGAGGAGAGGCTCTCCTTTGTCAGCCGGATGCCCTCATCATTGTTCCACTCGACCATCTTGTCGATAAGACCACCGACGCTCTCGTACTCAGAGGCAATCTTGCCCTTGTAGAGCGTGCGCGCCTTCTCCAAGGAGCCCGCGGCGACCAAGGCTTTGAGCTGTGCGTAATCCTGAGGGTAGGTATCCAGGTGCCCCTTGAGCTCGTTGAAATTCTTCTGGTCTTCCTGGGAATTGATCGACGAGCCGTAGGCGTCGGTGGATTTCTTGATGTCGCCAAGCGACTGACCCGCGGTTTCGACCAACGCTCCCCGATCCTGGTCGTTAGCGCTGAAGAGGATCTTAAAATAGTCGCGTCGGAGCCTCATGAGGCCAGACGAAAGGGTGCCAAGGTCGTGAGCGCCCTGTAGCGCATCCGTGGTGATACGCGCGGAGACCGTCTGCATGCCGCCCATGCCGCGAATTGCGGTGATGGCGATTGTGGCGGCAAGAGCCAGGCACACGCCGAATCCGATATAGAGTTTTGCGCCGATGCGCAGATTGCTGAGTAGTTTCATCGTTGTTTCCTAGCTGACTGGTGCGTTACCCCGCCTTGGAAAGGCGTACGGCTCCTGCGTGTTCGCCGACTTCGCTGAGGCCGACGGTAATGGCGATCTTTCCGAAAGTGGTTTCGAGGTGGATCGTGATCGCCGCGATCTCCAACGTGCTGATCTCGACGTTCGCACCTCGCACGATCGTGGGCGGCGTGATGTCGCAAACAAATCCGCCGTCGCTAAGCCCCATGAGGGCATTGCCGCTGATCATGTTTCCGAGCTCGGCAATCGCGCTGGCGACGAAGGCATCGAATACCTTCAAGGGTTGGCCGGCCATCACCGAAGCGATCCGGTTCGCAGTTGTCTCGCCCATGCCAAGAATGATCTGCCCATGCAGCCGACCTGTGACGCCGCAAACGACGTTTATCTGATGACTCGTCGTGTTGTTCGGTTGGACTCCAATCGGACCCCGCTCCGGCAACTCGTTGAGCACCATGTTGAGGACCGAAAACGACGCGTTCAAAAATGGGTTGACAAATTCAGCTCTCATGCTGCCTCCGCGTCGACGAGCTTGCGAACGCTTTCTAGGATTCGATTGGTTTGAAACGGCTTGGCCACGAAATCCTTCGCGCCGGCCTGGATTGCCTCGACGACCATGCTTCGTTGCCCCATTGCGGTACACATGATGATCTTCGCCTCGGGGTCGAACGCCCGTATCTCCTTCAGGGCTTCGATGCCGTTCATAACCGGCATCGTGATGTCCATGAGGACCACGTCCGGCCTGTTCAGCTTGTAGAGCTTGATCGCCTCTTCTCCATTCGAGGCTTCGATTACATTCTTGAAACCGTTTGCACTGAGAATGCTTTTGAGTACGGTCCGAGTGAAGATCGTATCGTCCGTGATGAGTATCTGTGCGTCCATGGTCGTGGGCTGAGCTGTTCGGGCAGCTCTTATCGCTCACACGAATGATTGGCCCTCGGCGTGGTGCTCAGCTGACTGTCTATGAAGTACATGGATTGAAGCACTTCAAGAACTCACCTTCGAGGTGCCCAATTACATAGATTGCAACAATCTAGTTTTGACTCAATTGCGGAATACTATCGAGGTAGTTTGTCAGGCAGATTGATTCTCGAACCGGTAACCGATTGGAGTGCGACGTCACTCTGTTGAGAACTCTGAGTCGATCCTCAGGGTACGGGCCGACCGGTCGAGCAAGTAATTGCCATTTCAGGGCTATGGCGACGTCGTCAACTCGTCGCACTTTAGTATGACAAACCGACAGTTTGAACCTAAGAAACGCTATGTATCGGTAAATGTCGCACGTGTGTGTGACGATCGGTGTTGCAACTGCGTGACTAGAATGTTAACACGAGGTTAAAGCGCGACACGGGTGTCACGACGACCAAGGGTCCTTAGAAATGAACCACGGAAGAAAGGCGTTATTGGAGCAAATCGGCGTCGTCTGGCAACATCAGACATCCGCCGACGAACTAGATGTAGAGTTCACCCGGATTCACGGGTTGGCGATTGTTCAACTGTGCGATCAAATCATGATCGAAGAGGGCCGCGGAGCCGGCGCAGAGAGTTGGGGTTATGGATACAGTGCTTGAGGTTTCAGGTCGGACTAACATTCGCGGTTTCCGCATGCTTTCTCCGCGTGAAACCCAGTTGATCATCCTTGCCGGCGAGGGGCTCACCGATAAGGAAATTGCTCGCGAGCTCGATATCAGCCCGGGAACGGTGGTGACTCTCTGGTCGAAGCTTCGTGCCAAGTTGGGGATCAGCTCGCGCATCTCCGCCGTCGCCGTGATGTCGGCTGTGATTTCCAGGCTGAGTTCCGGCTTCGTGCCGTTTGAGCACGAGTCCATTTCAATCGAAAGCCTTCTAGGTCAGCTTTGTGGAATCCGACTTCTCGTCAACAGCAAAGGAATCATCCTGTCGGCGAGTTCCGGCGCGATCTCGGCGCTTGGTATCAAACCGGGTCAGTCGCTTCCACTTCAGGTCAAGGCCGGTCTTGAAATACAGACCAGCGAGGGCCAACCGATTTCCTCGGTAGACGTGCCTTGGACGCAAGCGTTGCGTGATGCTTCCGATGTGTTGGATCAGGAGATTGCGATTGTTCGGGGCACGAGCCGGACCGCGTATGGCCTGGATTGCCATGTCGTCGACGATCCGATCCTGAATTTGGTCGTTGTGCTGGACTTCAAGAGCCACGCGGTTGGGCGTCAAGTTCGGGGCGATGAATTTGCGATCGCGGCGGACCAACCGCTGCAGCTTGCACTCGGGCGTTAGCCGGCGCCGATTCAGCCGAACTTGAGCACGGTCCCATTCATTCTGATTGGACCGTGCTCGTCGCTTTCGACGAAGTACTCCAGTCGAATCCAGGTTTCGGATCCATCGTCGAATCTGAGTTGGAAGTCATGGGCGCCGCGAACCTTGCCTTGCGCCACTGCTTCTTCGATGAAGTCATAGGCAGCATCGCGGTCCTCCGGCAAGTAGCGAGAGCGAATGTCGCTGTCCAAGGTGGGCGAATTTCGGTGGACGCGGTAAATCTTGCAGAACTCCTCATCCGGAACGATAAACGACTTCGAGCGCAGGTCCATGGCCCAAAAACCGACCCGTACGGTAGAGGGTTTCGGGGTCTGGAGTAGCTTCGCCTTCCGAAGCTCGGTCCGATATCCGATCACCTTCGCCACCTGCCCCGCCTTGTCCCGTATTCCGTGAACCGTGATGAGCACCTGATCGGCGCCACCCGAGGCGATCGTCCGCAACGTGAAGTTCCCCGTTTCGATCTTGCCGCGGCCGATCTCCTCCATGAGTCGAAGCCCTCGAGCGTAGTCGTCGTCGAAGAAGAGCGACCCGTAGGCGCTTCGCGGATACTCCTTTCCCTGTTCCAGACCGTGCAACCGGTTGATAGCGTCCGAGGCGAGAACCATCCCCGTCTTGACGTCAAATACCCAGCCGTCATGCTTGAGTGCCTCGCGCGTCGTCGTCTCTTCTCGGCGTATCGCATACACGGGAATGCGCGTACCGAGCAGGCGGATGGGGGCACCGGATTCGTCTCGGATCACTCGAACGACCGCGTTCGCTGCCACCTCCCCCTCGGGTAGCAGGAGGCGGGCCGAGTAGCTGAACTGCGTGTAGCTATTCGAACTGAGTTGAGCGACCATCGCGCGCATTCCCTGCTCGTCCTCTGGATGAAACATCGCGAATATCTCGTCCATGGACAGTTCCGTACCGACCGGGACGGGAAGCACCCGAAGGCGGTCGTTCAGCTTCCGCCAAACCCACCGTTTAAGGTCGACCTCCCAGTCGGGCCCATCGGGTTCGGGCTCGCTTTCCTTTGTAAGCTGCTCGACGTAGGCCACGGCTAAAGCGCTTCGGGTTCCATCCCCCACCTTGCTTCGAATTCGCGTCCAGTAGGTTCGAAGCGTATTGAGCGAAACGCCTAACTCGGGTCCAATTTGCTTGTCCAGGAAGCCGGCCGCAGCCAAACTCAGAACCTGCTCTTCCCGGCGGGACAACGCCCGGAACCCGGTCCTTTCGGAGCCAAATGATTCGCTGTCTTTCGTCGAAAAGGACAGACTGTAAGCCATGGGGAGAAGCGCGTTCCCTCAAGCCAGAGTGTACGCGACAAACCTTCATTTCTCTCGTTAGGCTGCGAGTTGCGTCCGTGAGGTGTAACGTTGAGGCATGAATCCTCTGGAACCCGCCGAGCAGGCCGCATCGAGGGTTCCGCGCACGGTAGTCGTGCTTGGCTTCGTCAGCCTGCTGATGGACTTCTCGTCCGAGTTGGTCCACAGCGTGCTCCCTGTTTTCCTCGTGACTTCGTTGGGGGCAAGCTCGGTCACCGTTGGCTTGATCGAAGGCGTCGGCGAGGCGACCTCCCAGATCGTCAAGGTCTTTTCGGGCGCGATCAGCGATTTCGTCGGCAAGAGAAAGGTTCTGCTCATGGCCGGCTACGGTCTTGCTGCGCTCACAAAACCGCTGTTCCCCCTTGCCGGGTCCGCCGACGTGGTCTTCCTCGCTCGCGTCCTGGATCGGGTGGGGAAGGGTATTCGCGGGGCGCCCCGGGATGCGCTCGTAGCTGATGTAACTCCCCCGGATGTCCGAGGCGCCGCATTCGGTCTGCGCCAATCGATGGATACCGTCGGCGCAATCCTGGGTCCGGTTGCGGCGATCCTCCTTATGGTCCTTCTTAGGGTCGACCTGCGACGGGCGATGTGGTTCGCCGTCATTCCGGCCGTACTCTGCTTTGGCCTGATCTTAGCCGCCGTCAAGGAGCCGCCGCACCGAGCGTCCGCTCACCGATTCCGCAATCCGATCCATGTGCGGGAGCTGCGCCGGTTCGGATTTGGCTATTGGTGGGTGGTCGGCTTTGGATTCATCTTCACCCTATCGCGGTTCAGCGAAGCGTTTCTCGTGTTGCGGGGAAGGCAGGCGGGCTTGAGTTTGGCTTGGACCCCGCTCGTGATGGCCACCATGTCCGTGACCTATGCGCTGTCCGCCTACCCGGCCGGCATTTGGTCTGACCGCGTCCCGAGGGTGCGGATGCTCGGGGCCAGCTTGCTTCCCCTTCTGCTGGCGGATCTCGTGCTGGCCAGGTCCGATTCTGTCGTTCCCCTCTTGGTAGGAGTCGGGCTCTGGGGAATACACATGGGGTTCAGCCAGGGAGTTCTCTCCGCGCTCGTGGCAGATTCGACGGCTCCCGACCTCAAGGGTACTGCGTTCGGCGTCTTCAATCTGGCCTGCGGGATCGCGATGTTGGTGTCGAACGGCTTGGCCGGCTGGGTATGGCAGGCGTATGGCTCGGCGAGTACCTTCTATGTGGGCGCCGTCCTCACGGCCGGCACCCTGCTCTTCATGCTTCTCCGGAGGTTCCGCTCCGCGGCGTGAACTCAGCTCAGACCTTGGAGCTCGGCGAACGGTCCGAGCCACAGCTCGTAATTTCGCCACTTTTCGGTCGAGCTCGTGTAGACAGGCCGCCGGACTTGCCAGAAGCTAGGAGTCCGCACCGGGCGCGTATTGGCTTCCGGGTGAAGGCAGGCGTCGTTCCACTCGAGGCCAAGGAACGCGACCATCTCTCGAGTGCGCGGCTCCGGGTCCGCCGCGAGCGCCTCGTAGCTCACTTCCATGTATCGGTCCGCAGGAAGGATCGCCCGCCAGTGATCCATCAATCGGAGGACTTCGCTGTAAGCAAATACTATGGACTCGCGATCACACACAAACGGCGCGGAAGTTCGCATCGGGGTCATCCAGGTGGAAAGGGCAACGTCAACCGCATTTCGGCGCATCCGAAGCATCCGAACCTCCGGGAGCGCCATGTGGATCAGTCCCACGACGAGTGAATTGGCGGGGTTCTTGTCCACGACGCCGAATGGAAAGCCTGGCGCGATGGATTCCAGGACCCCGGCGTACTGATTTCCCAGTTGCCTCGCCCGCACCTCGTCCAGCGAAGGAGGCGTGCCCTTAACCGCCTGCGGCTCATAGTCAATCCAAAACGGCTGCTCACCGGCTGAACCGACGTCCGGATGACAGGACAGAATCTGTTCGGCCAGCGTTGTCCCTGAGCGGAGCAGGCCCACCACGACGATAGGGAGTCTCGAGTGGCAAGCGGCCGCTTGCGTTCGCTCGAAAAGCTCAGGCGTGTAGAGTCTGATTTGACGGTCGACGTAGGCTCGGAACGCCTCACGATCAAACTTCTGGCCGCCCATGACGACGCGGAACTTGATCGCATTCGCCTCGTCGTACGCCTTCATCGCCGCCTCGAACTCGCCCAGATCGTGCAGCGCCTTGCCCAACCCGTAGTAGACGTCCAAGCGGTCCTCCTCGGGCAGGGTCGGGTCGTCGACCAGCCGGCGCATTCTGTCTATTAGTGGCCGGTCTTCTCCTGTCGACCGTTGGATGTGGGCCAGCGTGCGGAAGGCGGGTCCGTTCCGGCCGTCCTGCTCCAACGCGCGTCGCAGAAGGCCCGCCGCTTCCTGGAATTGGCCCTCGATGATCCGGGACTCCGCGCGCTCCATGATCGCGAGGCGCGATGTTGGGTCGAGTGCCTGAGCTCGATCCCAATGCTCTTCGGACTCCTCCCGGCGTCCGAGCGCCGCAAGACATCGCGCCAAAGCCGTGTGGACGTTGGGATCCCGCTCGCTAAGCTTCAGCGCTTCCCGGCACGAAGCGACGGCATCCTCGTAGCGTCCCAGCCCGTGCTCGATCTCTGCGAGTCGCAAATAGGGTTCGACCCCGGGACTGAGCTGAATCGCGGTCTTGAGGGCGGCGACGGCCTCCTCATCACGTGACAAGCGCTTGAGCGCGGCGCCTCGGCTGTAGTGCAACTGCCCGACCTTAGGCTCGAGAGCGCAGGCCTTCTCGAAGCAAGAGAGAGCTTCTGCCAGTCGATCCCTTTGAAGCAGACATCGGCCCACGGCGTCAAGTACCTGGGCATTGTCGGGGTGAAGTTGCAAGAACTGCTGTCCGAACTTCAGGCATTCCTCGACGTGCCCGGAGTCGACGCTTAGAATCGTGAGCCACTGCAGGGCAGGTCCGCAGTTCGGATCGAGGCGCAGTACGTCCCCCATGCGCTCGATGGCCTCGGCCAGCCTTCCCGAACTGCCCGCAACCATCCCGAGTCCCAACCTCGCCTCGATATTGCTCGGCTCCTTCTCGACGACTTGCCGAAGGAGGGTGTCGGCCCGGTCGAGTTGACCAGCCCGAAAGGCCGCCGCGGCTGAAGCCATGAGTTGAGCGGTCATCGAGTTTGGAACTTGCGGCCCAAGCTAGGCGGTCACCGCACCCGGAAGCTTACCAACCCAACCCGTCGGTCAACCCGGAGCGAACGAGGAGTTCCTCGACCGCCTGCGGCATCATCGTTCGATATCGCTTGCTCCCTTCCGCCTGCCACATGTCCTCGCCCACCGCGCGGACACGCGACACCGACCCCAGACGTTTGCCGTCGTGAAACACCTCGAACCCTGAAGCCGTCCGTTCGAGTTCGACCTCAATGCCGTTGATCCGCTGGAGCACTCCCTTAGTGTATTTGGCGGTTGCCGGCGCTGGCTTGGTTCAAACTCATGGGAATGCGGCGTATCGCCACGTTTATTTTCCTGTTCGTCCTCGCCGCGACCGGCTTCACCACGGTGCTTTACGAAGCGGCGATCAGCAAGACCCGGCCCGACCGCTCCAAGTGGGGCTGGTTCTATCTGTCACTTCCAACACGGGCTAAAGTGACCGCTCCCGGCGGGTCCGGTTTCGTCACCCTCGATACCACCTCCTCAATCAAGATTCAGGCGGGGTGGGGCAAGCAGTTGACCGCCAAACTCGATCGGCGCGTTGGCTACACCGCCACCTGGCGGATGAAGCTCGTCCGAGAGGAGCACTCCAAGGACGGGCAGCGGGCGGGGCTCAGTGTGTTCGTGTTGAGCGACGACCACTACGGGATCGAGGTCGGCTATTGGAACGACCGGATATTCGTCTACAACGACAACAAGACATTCACGCCCGCCGAGTTTGTTCCCTTCGATCCGCGATCGAAGCTCCGAACCTATCGTCTCAGCGTCCATGGAGACCGCTACACCCTCAATGTGGATGGGCTCGACCGCCTGAGCGGAAAACTCCGAAACTACAGCTTCTTCGGCTTCCCCTACACCCGCCCGAACTCGATTTGGTATGGCGACGACACGACCCGCGGCGAGTCGGTGAGCCAGTGGGCGGAGTTCCAAGTAAGCTCAGCCTCACTTCGATGAGCCCTCTCCCACGCTGCGTCCTACCCCTGCTTGCTTCAATCTTTGCCCCCAACGCGTTTTCGCAGTCAAACAACACATTCTCGACCAAGCTCAAGAGCGTTGCCGTCTTTCGCGACGGTTACGGGTTCTTCATTCGCGAGGGCCAGGTTAAGCTCGAAAACGGTTGGGCGACCACCAACTTTGTTCCGACCGCGATCAGGGGAACGGTATGGGTCTACTCGCTCGATCCTGCCGACCGGATCGACACGCTCGTAACCACTCACGAGAACAAGATCGCGTTCGCCAAGGGTTCGGAATTGAAGACCAAGCTCAAGGACAAAATCGGCCTCGCGTTTGCGATCGAGCTCAACTCCGGCCAGCGTTTCGAGGGCCAACTCAACCGGCTCCTCGACGACATGCTCCTCCTTCAAGTCGGCTCGGCATTTAGCGCCATTCCCTACGACGCGATACGTTCCGTCACCCTGGTCGGCTATCCCATCAAGGTTAAGCTGAACACCAAGGACCCGAACAAGGTCGTTACCCTTGGCATCGCCTACCTTCAGGAAGGGATGAAGTGGGAGCCCAGCTATGTTCTCGATCTGACCAAAGGGAAGGCGAACCTCAGCCTCCGAGCGACGATGCAGAACACGACGGAAGCCCTGGCCGGAACCGACGTCCTCTTTGTCGTCGGTTCGCCCTTCATCGCCAACCGCGGAATCAACGACATGATCGCGCTGATGCCCGCCCATGCCATGAAGACCGAATTGAAGAAGGACGGGGTCGATCGGGAGAAGGAGGTGCAGCGCGGCGAGCCGGATTCCGACGCCGCCAAGCCGCCATCCCAGGCTGCCGTTGCCGGCGAGGAGGCCGGCGAACTCTACTACTACAAGAAGCCGGGCCTTGATCTGGCTCCGAACGACGTTGCCATGGTTTCGATCTTCGATGCGGACGTTCCAATCCACCCGACATTCGATTGGAATGCGGACGGCGAGGAGGTTCTCTATATCCTCAACATCAAAAACGCGACTAAGCAACCGCTGACGACGGGAACCGTGTTCGTGGTCGAGGATAAGCGCCCGATCGGTCAGGACAACGTGAAGTACACGCCGGCCGGCGGCTCCGCCGAGCTGCATCTAGCCCGGGGAATCGGCCTGCACGTGGAGCGGCGAGAGGCGGAAGCCAAGCGCGGTGCCCCCGTCACCATCGGCAAGACCAGCTACATTCCGGTCAC
>DATGIR010000296.1:0-16189 GCA_035295605.1 Fimbriimonadaceae bacterium
TCCGACCGCCCTCGAGTTTCTGCCCACCGCCTCGAACTATGGCTTGACGTTCCTCGGCAACACGCTCTACCTGGTGGCTCTCTCGGTGATCGGTACCCTGCTGAGCTGCTCGATCATCGCGTACGCCTTCTCCCGGCTGCGCTTCCCGGGGAAGAACCTGCTCTTCGCGATCATGCTCAGCACGATGATGCTGCCGGCGGCGGTAACGATGCTGCCCCAGTTCCTCATCTTCCGGTCGCTGGGCTGGATCGACACCTTGCGCCCGCTCTGGGTCCCGGCCTTTCTCGGCTCGGCGTTCAACGTGTTCCTGCTCCGCCAGTTCCTGCTGAACGTGCCGATGGAGCTCGAAGACGCTGCGAAGATCGACGGCTGCACCTACCTGAAGACCTTCTGGTCGGTCATGCTGCCGCAGATCACGCCCGCCCTGGCCGTCATCGGCATCTGGACCTTCATGGGGGCCTGGAACAACTTCATGGGGCCGCTCATCTACGTGAGCTCGCCCGAGCACATGCCGATCGCCTATGCCGTGCAGCAGTACAACAGCGACCGAAGCGGCGAACCCGGGATGCTGATGGCGGTGACCACGATGTCGATGATCCCGGTGCTGAGCCTCTTCTTCTTCGCCCAGCGCTACTTCATCGAGGGTGTCACCCTCAGCGGCCTTGGCGGGCGCTAAGGCGCCGTGAAGCCCTATTGGCTCGCGGCCCGGCCCTACTCGCTGACGGCGTCGGTCGTTCCGGTGCTGCTCGGCGCCGCGCTTGCCAAGCTCTACCTGCCCGGGCTCCGTCTCGACCGAACCTTCTGGCTCGACTTTGCCCTGGTGTTGGCGGGTTGCATCTGCATCCAGATTGTCAGCAACCTGGTGAACGACCTCGTCGACTTCAAGACCGGTCTCGACACCCCGGAGACCGGCCACAAATTCAAAGCTCTAGTGTCGGGTGCGCTCACCTGGCGGCAGATGCTCGGCTTCACCCTGACGATGGCCGCGGTCAGCGGGGCGATCGGGCTTTACTTCATCTGGCTGGTAAGGGGCCCGCTGATCGCGGTGGTGCTGATCGGCGGCGTGCTCGCCGTCGAATACACGGCCCCGCCGCTTAAGCTGAAGTACCGGGCGCTCGGCGACCTTGCCGTGCTGCTCTGCTTTGGGTTGGGGATGTTGTTCGGCGCCTACCTGGTGCTCGGTTTTCGGCAGGAACGGTGCTTGGACTCGGAGAACGTGATCGCGGTCTTGCTCTACGCGCTGCCGAGCGCCTCGCTGGTGGTCGCGATCCTCCATGCCAACAACCATCGGGACCGCCGGGCAGATCTGGCCGCCGGCGCGAAGACCCTCGCGAACAAGCTTCCGTTCCGCCGCTCCAAGAATCTGCTGCTTGCCCTCCTCATCGGCCCGTACTTCTTCGCGGCGGGCGCTTCGATCTTCGGCGCCCTGGTGTACGGACCCGCCGGCCTGTGCGGTTTTGCGGTGTTTGCGACGGTTCCGGCGCTCGTGAGGCTCATCGGCCCCATTCGGGCGGATAGCTACGATGCGACGGTGCCCGGCGTGGCCCGCCTTCACGGGTTGTTCGGCTTGGCGCTGACGCTTGCCGTCGTTGGACAAATCGTGTTGAACCATGGGAGGCCGCCGGGTGGTTAGCGCTCTCCTCGCCTTGGCGATCCTCGGCGCTGGTCCGGATCGGCTCGCATTGAACCTCCGCCAGACAGTCGTCGTGTTGACCTACCACGACGTGATCCCGCGCCGGACCGCCGCTTCGGAGTGGTTCGACTGCTCAGTTTCTGAGCTTCAAGACCAGATCCGGGGCATGGAGCGGGCGAAGGTCCACTTCATCACCCTCGAACAGCTTTACCGCTACCTTTCGGCGGGCGCAGCGCTCCCTTCACGGCCGGTCTGCATCACCTTCGCCGACAACTACCTGGGCTACTACACCTACGCGCTGCCGATCCTGCGCCGCCACCACATTCCAAGCGCCCAATTCGTCCACACCGGGTTTGTGGGCAGCCCGATCGGCCGGCCCAAGCTCACCTGGGCTGAGCTGGCCGAGATCGACCGGGCGGGGGACGTGACCATAGGTTCGCAGACGGTCACCCACCCGCCGGACCTGCGGACACTGTCCGACGCGGGCCTTCGGAAGGAGATGACGGAAAGCAAGCGAGCGCTCGAGTCTCACCTGCATCATCCGGTCCGGTTTCTGGCCTACCCGAACGGCAAATTCGACTCCCGGTGCGAGCGCGCCGCCGCGCGAGCCGGCTATGCCATGGCGTGTTCGGAGGTCACCCGCCCCGCGAACCTCAGCCCCAACCTTTTTGCCGTTAACCGCTACGTCCACACGAAGTGGCAGGGCGCCTTGCAGCACGTCACCGGGGACCGGTGATCGGGGATCGGGGATCAGGGATCGGGGATCAGTTCAGAATCCGGCGGTCTTCTCGCTCCGTCGGGCCTATTCTTCGCAGTCCGCTTGGGCTCCGAGCACCCGGGGTTGCGTTGTTTGAGGGCGTCCCTGCCCGAGGTTAGCAACCCCGTGAGGAGCCCGCGGACGATCAGCGAAGAGTCAGACCGACGGAGGGAGGAAGACCGGCGCGGACGCGTGGGCTCGACGCCCTCCACCCTCGCCGCAATGCGGCGAGGACTCCTCCCGAAGGGAGGAGAGACGCACCTGGACTCTGTCCCCCCGGCGGGGGGACAGAGTCCGGACGACGCACAGGAGCGTCGACTACAGAATTCGCTCGATGAAGCCCTGGCTCCTCGCATCCAGCGCCGACACGTCCCGGATTTCGAACCGGTTGCCGTCCACGTCGGTCAGCAGCAAGTGCCCCGGCCCGAGCCACTGCACGTTCTCCTGCAGGCTCTGGGTGACGAAGTCGCGCGGGCCACGGTCGGTGTCGACGTGCCAGTAGGTCGCGCCGAACTCCGCGTTCGCGTCCGTCACCCGCTGAACCTGCGCGGTCAGGTACCGGCGGTTCAGTTCCTCCTGAAGCACGTGCCACGACTCTGCCGGAAGCTCCGAAGGGTCGGCCAGCATCACAATCTCCTCGCTCTTGCCGTTCAGGAGGGCGAGGTACCGATCGGGATGGTTGAGCGGCGAAGCCCAAGCCGGCTTCACCGTATGCCAGCTCTGGGTCTCGTTCAGCGTCATCCGCAGCCGATCCTTCGGCGAATAGAAAAGTCTGATTTCCTCTGTCTTCATCTCTCTTCCCAATTTCAGGTGGGGGCCGGGCGAATCGCCCGGCCCGCATGGTTAGATTCCAACCGCCGCGAACTCACCGACGATCTCGTTGAGCGCGCTTTGCGATTGGACGAGGTTGTAGAACACCCCTTCCTTCGCCATCAGCTCCGCGTGGCTGCCGATCTCGGCGATCTCGCCTTTCTCGAGGACGATCAGCCGGTCCGCGTTTCGAAGCGTCGAGAGCCGGTGCGCGATCGCGAACGTGGTTCGACCCGAGATCAGGTGCTGCAATGCCTCCTGAATCTGCCGCTCCGTCTCCACGTCCACGCTCGAGGTCGCCTCGTCGAGGATCAGGATCTTCGGATCGTGCAGGATGGCCCGGGCGATCGAAACGCGCTGGCGCTCTCCGCCGGAGAGCTTGGCGCCCTTTTCGCCGACCATCGTGTCGTATCCGTCCGGCTTGGCCAGGATGAAGTTATGGGCGTTGGCCGCCTTGGCGGCCGCCATGATCTGCTCCATCGTCGCGTCCGGCGCGCCGTAGGCGATGTTCTCGGCGATCGTCCCGTTGAAGAGGAACGGCTCCTGAAGCACGACGCCGATCTGGTGGCGCAGGTCCTGCAGCGCGACGTCGCGGTAGTCCACGCCGTCGATCAGTATCGTGCCCGCATCCGGCTCGTAGAACCGGCATAACAGGTTGATCGTTGTCGACTTGCCGGCGCCGGATTTCCCGACCAGCCCGATCATCTCACCCTTCTTCGCGGTGAAGGTCAGGCCCTTGATGACCGGATTCGACTTGTCATAGCCGAACCGGACGTTCTCGAAGGCGACCTCGCCGCCGATATCGACGTGCTTACCCTTGTCGCCGTAAGGCTCCGATTCGGTGTCGATGATCTCGAAGATGCGATCGGCGCCCGCCATGGCCCGGCTGAACCAGGAGTTCACCTGCGCGAACCACTGGAGCGGCCCGTAGAGCAGCATCAGGTACATGTTCGTGACCCAGAAGTCGCCGACCGTGAGGCGGTGGCGATAGACCATCCAACCGCCGACGCCCCAGCAGATGAGCTGCCCGAGCGAGACGAAGAAGGTCATCGCCCCGAACACCGTGTACCAGAAGCTGTCCGCCTCGACCCCCGCCTTGCGGAGCTCGTTGTTCCGGACTCCGAACTTGGAGAACTCATGATCCTCCTTGGCGAACGCCTTGACCACGCGAATACCGGTCAGCGACTCGTTGAGCTGCATGTGGAACCGGGCCCACTTCTGCCCCACCCGGTGGAACATGTGCGAGATCGGCTGCCAGAAGATCATCGAGAGCAGACCGACGATTGGCAAGGGGGCAAGCACCGCCGCGGCAAGCGTCCGGTTGATCAGGAACATGTAGACCGTCACGCCGATCATCAGCAGGGTGTTGATCAGCAGGAACGGCACGCCTTCCACCAGGAAGCCCCACACCCGGTCCGTGTCCTGGGTCACGCGGCTTGCGATTGCTCCGACCTGCTTCTTATCGAAGAAGCCGAGCTGGAGAAACTCGATCGCCCGGTAGACCGAGGCGCGCAGATCCGAGGCGAGATGGCCGGCGAGGTAGGCGATCAGCCGCCCGTTGATCACTTGGACCACCGCCGAGACGATGAGCGCCGCCGCCCAAACCAGGATCAGCCGCCAGAGCATGCCGAGGTCCCGCTGCGCAAGCAGCACGTTGTCGAGCAGCAGTCCTTGGATCTTCGGCGGCACGAGGCTGAGGAACGTGGTGATCACCGAAAGCGCCGCCATGTACAGCGCCTGCTTCCGGTACGGCCGCAGGTAGCGGGCGATCCGCATCATCGTCTTGCCGCGATTCACGCACGCCGGACACACGCCGTCGCGCTCCGGAAGCAGCCGGTTGCACTTGGCGCAGCGCAGGCGCTGGGTCTTGACGTTGATGAGCAGCGGCTCGCCCTTGGCGAGCTGCTCGATGCCGCGCGCGACCTCGGAGAACTTGGCCGACAGCGTCATCGAGTAACTGATGATTGGAACGACCTCGCCCGCGGTGGTGATGAGCTCCAAGCGCCCGCCGCCGACCACAGGCTCATTGCGGGCCGACTTGATGTCGCTCAGCGGGCTCGTAAACTCGATCGCGCCGTTTTCCAGCACGTTGACGCGGTCGGCGTAGAGTTCGAGGGTGCGCTTGCCGAACCGGATCGACCCGTCGAAGTCTCCTTCGAGCCGGATCAGCGGTTCGGCCGATGTATTCGGTTGTTGGTTGTCGGAGTAATCGTCCTCCGACGGTGGTGACGGGGAAACCGCACTCATGAGAATTGACTCCTTGTCTTGATCGCCGGCCAAGGTGTCCATGACGAACGCAACGGCCGAGAGTTACTCGAGGGCGGCGAGAGTGCCGCCGATGTCGATGTCAGAGCCAGATTGGGTGGACCCCGAATGGGTCGCTTCAGCGCGCATCGGAGGCGCGCGTCTGGAATGAAACTGCGAACAGCCTGCAGGCCGATTCGCTCCTCGTTCGCGGGGTGCGAAGCCGCGAAGGGACGATGGGCACTTACTTACAGGCGGCCGGGAGCCAGTGCCATAGTGCGGCAATTATACTCGGCGAGAGACGCCAAGTCAACCGTCAACCCGCCAGAAGGAGCGTTGTTCGATGTTACGCCGTACTCTAGGCGGTCTGAGCCGTAGAAGTGAGCATCGCCGGCCTCCGAGCCCTGGCCACCTCGGCCAGTGGGCTAAGATGCCGCACGACCCCATCGGAGAGCAGACCCTTTGGCCGAAAAAAACGAAAGCGCACCCGCCCCACCCCCTCCCGCCAACGGCAGAGGCAACCACCGGCCCGCGTTCATCGTCCTCCTCATCCTCTTCCTCGTCGGCGGCCTCTTCGCCTATCGAACCTGGAGCTTCAATCAAACCCACGCCTCGACCGACGACGCCCAAGTTGCCGCCGACTCGGTGGACGTTGCGCCCCAGGTGGGCGGCGCGGTTCAAAAGGTCCTTGTGGCTGACAACCAGGTGGTGAAGGAGGGTGACCTGCTGGTTCAGATCGACGACCGGCCCTTAAAGGCGACGCTCGCAGGCGCCCGAGCCAACCTGGACGCTGCGATCGCCCAGGCGCAGGGGGCAGGCGTCAGCGTGACCCTCACCGAGAAGACCGGCTCAGCTCAGATCGCGCAGGCGCAGGGGATCGTCGCTCAAGCGAGCGCGGGCGTCTCAAGCGCGGAGTCCGACGTCACCAAGGCAGAGGCCGGGATCGCCGGTGCCCGCGCCGGCCAAGGCACCGCACAGGCGACGATTGCCGCCGCCGAGTCCGGCGTTGCGAACGCGGACGCCGCGCTTCAGCGCTCGCGTGCCGCCCTCAACGGGGCTCGAGCCGTTGTCGAGAGCGCCCGGGCTCAGGTTAAAGCCGCCGACGCCGCCGTTGCCACCGCCAAGGCAAACGCCGACTTTGCCCAGGCGGAGACCGCCCGATATCAGACCTTGCTCGGCGAGGGTGCGGCGAGCAAGCAGGAGGCCGACAGCAAGCAAGCCGCCGCCGACGCAGCCGCCGCTAACCTGGAAGCCGCTCGGCAACAGGCCGCCGCGGCCCGCGCGTCGCTGAGCCAGCACGAAGCCGATGCCGCCTCGGCCGCGGATGCGGTCACCGCCGCCCAAGCGGGAGTGAAGCAGGCTCACGCCAATGTCGCGGTGAGCCGAAGCCAGCGCGTAGCCTCCGACGCGGCCTACAAGTCAGCCCTGGCTCAACGACTGGCCTCCGCCGATGCCGTGCGCAGTGCCCAGGCGCACGCGGCCCAGGCACGAGGCGAGCTTGAACAGGCGATGACCTCCGCCAACTCGGTCGACGTAAGCAAGACCGCCAAACTTCAGGCACTGGCGAAAGTGGAGCAGGCGCGGGCGGCGGTGAGCGAGGCCGAGCTCCAATTGAGCTACACAAAGATCTATGCCCCGCGCAGCGGCAGGGTGACCAAGAAGAACGTAGACGCCGGCCAGCAGGTCCAAGCGGGGGCCCCGCTCCTGACTCTGGTAGACGAGTCGAGCGTTTGGGTGGTTGCCAACTTCAAGGAGACCCAGATGCCGGGCATCGCGGCGGGGAAGAAGGCGGAGATCGAGGTCGACGCCGTAACCCACCGAACCTTCCGCGGCGAGGTCCAGAGCATTCAGGCCGGAACCGGCGCCGCGTTCACGCTCCTTCCGCCCGACAACGCGACCGGCAACTTTACCAAGGTCGTGCAGCGGATCCCGGTGAAGATCACGTTCGAGGCTGGTCAGCGGGACCTGGATCAGCTCCGCACCGGCATGTCGGCGAGCGTCGTCGTTATCCTCTCGGGCAGCTGAGCGTCAGGCCTCGTTGCAACCGAGTTTCAGCACTCGCCGTAAGCAGGGTTATGCCAGTGTTGTCATCCACCCTGATCCTGCCGAACATGAAGTGGCTCGCCGACGCGGAAGAGGTCGAGGAGGCCGCTTACGACTGCCCGCTCACCGAGAGCATCGAGTTCGACCTCGACAAGCACGAGGCGACGATCATGTACACCGGCAAGGAGGCGCTCGAGCAGATCCTGCTCAACCTGGCCCACGCGGGGTATCCGGCGGCGAGTGCCTAGTGGTCACCACCGGCTAAAGCCGGTGCCACACCAGTCACCAGTCACGACCACCGGCTGAAGCCGGTGCCACACGTTACGAGTCACTAGCCACGATCCTCCATAATCCGTGTACGTTGAAGCTCGTCGTCTGCATCGTGCACAACCGCGATCGTGGGAAGATCACCGAAGAGTTGGTCAAGGCCGGCTTCAAGTTCACCATCATCGGCTCGACCGGCGGCTTCTTGCGTGAGGGGAACACCACGTTTCTCGTCGGGGTCGAAGACGCCGATCTGAGCGCCCTCGAATCGATCATCGCCCAGAACTGCAAAGCACGGGAGCAGCTCGTGAACGTGATGCCGTTCGAATCGGGTGCGCCGGGCGCCTTCATCCCCAACCCGGTCAAGGTTCCGGTCGGGGGCGCGGTTGTGTTCGTTCTCGCCGTCGAGCAGTTCTCCCGCTTCTGATGACGACCGCCGACCGCCTCGACGGCCTGATCGGGCTACCGCACGCCAAGAGTCTGGTGCTGCGGCTGGCCACTGGCCACTCCTACGCCCACGCGGTTCTCTTTTACGGACCGGAGGGGGCGGGCAAATCGGAGCTGGCCCAGATCCTTGCCCAGGCGTGGCTCTGCACCAACCCTGGCGAACACGGCGCATGCGGCGATTGCGCGGCATGCCAAACCGCGCTTCGCGGGGCGCATCCGGATCTTCTCCTCATCGAGCCGCTGCCGCCGAGCCACATCATCCGGCTCGCCGCCGTCACTGGCGGCGAAGAGAACCTGTCGATTCAGCAGCTCTTTCGAACGCCGCCTCTTTCGGGGCGCAACAAAGTCGTCGTCGTGAGGAGCGCGGAGCGGATGAATGCGGACGCCGCCAATGCGTTCCTCAAGACCCTCGAGGAGCCGCCCGACCGGGCGAAGGTTATTCTCACGTCGGGCTCGCCGGGGGGCCTCTTGCCCACGATCCTGTCCCGATGCATGGCCTGCGCGTGCGAGCTCCCCAGCCGCGAGGAGCTCACTGCGAAGTTTCCCGATGCCGACGTGTTCACGTTGGAACTCGCCGGCGGGGCCCCCGGGCGGGTCGCGCGCCTGCTCGAGGCGCCGGGAACCGGCGAGGGGCTTAGGGGGTTGGCCCAGGCGATTTCAGCTCTAGCTCCGCGCGATGCGCTCGCCGTCATGGAACGCTTCCGCCACGTTTCGGAGGCGCGCGACTCCGCCACCGGCATTGGCGCCCGACGCGCGCAAGCCGACACGCTCGCCGAGCTTGGAGTGGCGCTTCGCCTGGCCGGTTGCCATCATGCCCTCGCCCCGGTCGCGGAAGCGCATCGGAGAATCCTCGGCAACGGCAATGCGACCTTGGTCTTAGACCAGCTTTTCACCACCCTCGCGGCGGCGCAGAGGGTTGGGAACTGATTCTGCAAAGCCCCACGTACTTCATTCGGACTTAGCTGTAGCGCTGGTTAGCTGGGATACAATGTGACCCGGAGCCCATGCGCAACCTGCTCAGTAATCGATCTATGGCTCTCTCGGCTACCTCGACTCAAGTGCAGGCCGGCGCGTACGACGAAAGGCGCACGTTTGAAAACCTGATGCGCCAAACGCATCGCCAGGCATTCACCCTCGCCTACCGCCTCACCGGCAATACGACCGAAGCTGAGGACCTCGTCCAAGACACGTACGTGCGGGCGTTCCGGTTCTTCCACCGATACGACCGCAGTCTGTCGTTCACGTCTTGGCTCTACCGGATCATGGCGAACACGCACATCGACATGATGCGGCGCAAGGGTCGCTTCAAGCTCACGAGCCTAGATCAGACCGGCGCGGACGGAACTTCCACCTGGGAGTTCGCCGACGACGAGCCGAACGCCGAAAGGGCGATGCTGAATGTTTCGATGGGCGAGCACGTGCAAAAGGCACTCAACGCGATGACGCCGGAATTCCGAACGGCCGTCCTCTTGGCCGACGTAGAAGGGATGGCCTATGAGGAGATCGCGGACGCCATGAGCACGTCGGTCGGCACCGTCCGATCTCGAATTCACCGCGGCCGAAAGCAGATTCGAACGCACCTGCTCAACCACGCCAACAGCGCTTACAAGGGGTATTCCGATGAACTGCAATAAGGTTCAAACGCTTCTCTCCGCGTATGCCGACCGCGAATTGAGCGGCATCGAGATGTTCCTGATCCGGCAGCACGTTTACGATTGCGATTGCTGCCGCGCCGAGGAGGCCGAGGTCCGCCGTGTGAAGTCGGTTCTCGCTTCGATCGAGGTGGCCGAGCCCTCTCCCGATTTCGAGTCGCGTCTGGTCAGCGCCGTCATGGGCGCTCGCCCCGAGCCCGCCGAGGAGCGCCGTCTCCGCTCCGCCACCGGTTTCGCGGTCACCAGCCTTGCCGCCGCGGCCGCGATTTGCGTTTTCTTCAGCGTTCGCGCGAACACTTCCAGCCCGCACCAGGCTGCGACCGTCAACCGGCGCAGCACGCCCACCCTAGTTTCGCCTCCGGCCGGGCCGACCATGGCGGCGGCGATGCATCGCGACAGCGCTTTCATGAATTCCGCCGATCCGCTTTCTGGTCCTCCCGGGGCCATAGCGGCGAGTTATGCGGGCCGGTAACTCAGTCGGCCTCCTGTTAACCGCACTCGGACTGGTGGCCGCCGCGGCGACAGGCGCGCGGGCCAGAGACGACGAGAGTGCACTCCGGTTACTGGTCAAAGCATTCGACCGCAGCAGCCCCAAGAACATCGACGCGATCATGCGGATGTCGCTTGACTCACCCGGCGAGCGTCAAACCGTTCAAGTGCGAATTGCCAAAGACGGTCGGCAACGCGTGGAGGTCATCGAGCCGCTCAGCCGGAAAGGTCTCATCATCCTCGAACTCGAGCTGTACCGTGAAATCTACAATCCGGACAAAGGCACGCTCTCGATCGGCCGCTCGATGCAGGCCGACCTCTTTGATCCGAGCGAGCGCCTCCGCCTGGTCCGCAAGAACTACTCGCTCAAAATGATCCACGGTGTCGAGCTCGCCCACCGGCGGGTGGTACGGATCGACGCGACTTCGCGGTACGCCGACGTCGGTGGCGCCCGCATCTTTATCGACCCGGACTCCTACTTCGTCATGCGGGTCGACACCGTATCCAATACCGGCGACGTAACCAGGAAGTTCGAGACCACCACCGTCAGCTACCCCGCCGACCTTCCCCCCGGAATATTCGACCTGAGCGGGGAGCGGGTAACCGTCATCCACGAAACCGACCCGGAGCCCGTTTCGAATGCCTCTGAAGCTGCCCGAAAGGCAGGGTTTCGCCCGCTCATGTCTCACGAGCTACCGTATGGCTTCATCTCGCGGAAGATGTACGTTCATAACAACACGAGCTATAAGACGATCGGCTTCAACCTATCTGACGGCTTAGCAGCCGCGACGATCTTCGAGTTCGACCTCCGCCATTGCCCTGCCGACGTCGTGAAGCAGATCCACGCGGAGATGCGCAGCCGCCCGAACGACTTTATGACCGAGCAAGGAATCACGATCGGCATCGTCTCGGACGTCTGCCCGAAGGCCCGCAAGAAGCTTCTGGAAGCCTTCCGTCCGCGTCACCGCTCGGCACTCAACGATGCTGAAAAGTTCTTCATCGACGGGACCGACCCGGCTTTATCTGTGGGCCCAGGAACCGTTCCCTCGACCAGGTGTGTTACAACCTACAGGAGAGTGTGGCGAAACCGACCTCAGTTCGGATAATCCGCCCCGACTACCCACCCAATACAGAGACTATGAAACCAACTACCCCTCTCGTTAAGCGCGCGTCGTTTTGGACGCTTGCGCTGGGAATTGCCATTGGCGGCGGGATCGTCTCTTCCCTGAAAGGGATTCCAGGCATCACCTCTGCCATGGCGACTCCGTCCGTTAACCAGCGGCTCGCCGGGCTGATGTCAGCCGACAGCATGGCGGCCCTGCACTCGCTCGACAACTCGTTCCAGGCGCTTGCCGCCGCCGTTGAGCCTGCGGTCGTCAACATCCACGTAACCGCCAAGGGCCAGCCGGGCAACCTCAGCGCCTACGGTTCCGAGGAAGGCTGGGGCTCCGGCGTCATCATTCGGTCCGACGGCTACATCGTCACCAACGACCACGTGGTCAACGGCATGGATTCGGTCACGGTCAACCTGACCGACGGCCGAAGTCTCCCGGGCAAAGTCATCCGGGGCGACGGCAGCGAGGACATCGCCGTCATCAAGGTGAACGCCACGAATTTGCCGACTCTTCCGTTCGGCGACAGCAACAAGGTTCGGCCGGGTCAGATCGCGATGGCGGTCGGCTCGCCCTTCAACAAGGCGAATTCGGTGACCGTCGGCCACATTAGCGCTCTCGACCGGCAGAACACGGTTCCCGATCCGCGGCTCCCGTCCGGGGCGCGCGGCTATCCGGACCTGATTCAGACCGATGCGTCGATCAACCCCGGCAACTCGGGCGGCGCCCTCGTTGACATCGACGGCGAGCTCGTCGGCATCAACACGATGATCGCTTCGCAGTCCGGAACCAATAGCGGCGTGAGCTTCGCGATTCCGAGCAACGAGGCCAAGCTCTTGGCCGACATGCTCATCGACAAAGGCGTGATCAAGCGCGCGTTCATGGGCGTTCAGCCGGCTCCGCTCACTCAGATTCAGCAACAGCAGTTGGGCGTTACCGACGGGGCTTACGTAACCGACGTGCCGCACGGCACCCCGGGCGAGAAGGCCGGGTTCCAGAAGGGGGATGTCATCGTTCGGGTCGGATCGACCCCGATCGTGACTTTCATCGACGTCCGCAACTGCATGTACCGCTACAACCCGGGCGATACCGTCAAGGTTGAGGTCGTTCGCGACGGCAAGCACAAGACGCTCGACGTCAAGCTTGGCGAGGTTCCGCCGCCGCCGACCGTGCAGCGCCAGCAGGGCCGACCGTTCCGGATGGACCCCTTCGGCGACAACTCGCCGTTTCAATTCCGCTTCCCGGACATCCCGGATCAGGGCGGATCGGATGGCATGGACCCGAGGGTTCAGGCTAAGCCGGTTCCGTTCGACGGCCACCTCGGCGTAAGCATCGGCCCGATCACGGACGAGGCGCGCGCCTACTTCCACCTGCCGGCGTCCGCGCAAGGTGTGGTGGTCGATAGCGTCGTGCCCGGTTCGCTCGCGGACCGGATCGGCCTCAAGGCCGGCGACGTCATCTCTATGTTCGGCGGGCAGAAGGTGACCGACCGGGACGCGCTGGTCAGGCAGATCCGTGCTTCGAAGGTAGGTGACAAGGGCTCGATCACGTTCGAGCGCTATAGCGGAGGCGGCGAAAGGGCCATGCCTCGCGACTTCACCTTCAAATAGAGGACAAACGACGGGCCCCCGCGCTCAAAGCGCGGGGGCCCGATTTCGTCTAAGCCTTCCAGCCGATTGGCGCTGCTACTTGCGGCTGCCCGACTTCATGCCCTTGAGCTCGATCCTGATGGTCTCGGCGACGAAGCCGGCGTGGCGAGCGGCGGTCTCGATCTCCACGACCGCGGTCTGGCTCAGGGGAAGCTCGTACACAAAGTTTGTGTCATCGGCGACGAGAACGAGCGAGCGGTTGTTCGGGCAATCGCCGATTCGGCACGGGAAGTAGCCGTCGACGAGGCCGACGTGATGAATGAGGCCGACCTGCTGGAGGGTGGCGAGGATGCGATAGACGCTGACAACGTCGATTCGTCCGCCCGACTCGACGATCCGCTCGTGGATTGCATATGCGCTCAGAGCAGTCGTGGCGTCGGCGAGGGCCCGGATCACCTGGATCCGAGGCATTGTGATCCGGTACCCCGCGAGGCGCAGTTCTTGTAAACAATGCTCCTCGTAGGCGGCCTTCGGATCAATTTTTGACGAATCGTTTGCTACACGTGCGCTGGAAAGCTTGCGATCTTTCATATATAACTCTTTATGGCAATGAGACGGCGTTTGTTTCATTCGGGCACACAAATCGGGACTAATCGTCGGATATGACAACTGGTAAGTAGTCTCTTAGGCCTATCTGTGGCTTTTCCCGAGCGCTGTTTTCTTGCTTTTAGCCGTCCTTGAGGCGGCATTCCGGCGGTCGAGGGGGCATCCGGCGGGACTTTGAACCGAATTGAACCGAAGATTTCGCGTTTTGAAGCAAAAAACTGTTACGGGTACCGGGTTCGATATGATATAGTGGCTTGAACCGGAAGAGGACGCGTGGCAGGTTCCACGCGCCTCCGGCGGAGGGAACTATGAAGTTTTACAATCTCAAGACGCGATCGCATGTTGAAGTTCCGGATTCGGAAGTCACAAAGCTGAAGATGGAGCGCAAGACCAAGTCCGGCGTCCAAACCCGCTACGCGTTCTCAGCGACGCACCAGGGCAACAAGCTGTTCAAGTTCGTCAACGAGGCCGACTACAAGTCTTCGAGCGCGAAAGAGGGCAAGTAAGCTATCGATTGACCGCCCTATCCGGCGGTGTTTGCAGCGGGGACGCGGCTTCGGCCACGTCCCCGCTTTGGCTTTCGGCCGGCGACTGGCGCGTGCGAAACTGAACAGGCGGGCGAACCGCTCGTCTCAGAACAATGATGATCATGGTTTCCGATCGGCAGAAATGTGCGCATCTCCTGCGCCGATTCGGCCTCGGCGCCAGCGAGGCCGAGCTTGATTACTACCTGAGCTCAGGCGGTCTGAAGGGCGCGATTCAGAAGCTGCTCGACTTTGACAAAGTCGAGGAGGGGTTCGACATCGCCCCGACAGAATTTTCGAACCAGCAGGGCAAGGTGAACATGGGGAGCATGGTCGCCTGGTGGACGGTGCGCCTGCTGCAAACCCGGCGCCCGCTTCAAGAGCGCATGACGCTGTTCTGGCACGACCACTTTGCCACGAGCGCCCAGAAGGTCAACTCGCCCGGGATCATGTGGCAGCAGAACGAGATCTTCCGCCGCAACGCCATCGGCAACTTCAAGACGATGCTCTTCGAGGTCAGCAAGGATCCCGCGATGATCCTTTGGCTGGACAACCAGGCGAACATCAAGGGCAAGCCGAACGAAAACTTCGCCCGCGAGGTGATGGAGCTCTTCACCCTCGGCATCGGGCACTACACCGAGCACGACATTCAGCAAAGTGCCCGCGCCTACACCGGCTGGTCCGTTCAACGGCCGCGGGCGGACGACAACCTGCGGATGGCGACCTTCGTCTACCGGCCCCGCCTTCACGACGACGGTTCCAAGGAGTTCTTCGGAAAGTCCGGCAACTTCGAGGGTGACGACATTCTCAACATGCTGAGTGAGAACCCCCGCACCGCCGAATACATCACCTGGAAGCTTTGGCGCTGGTTTGGGTACGACAAGCCCGAAGACGCCCTCGTTTCCCGGCTCGCCGGCGTGTTTCGCAACTCCGGCCTGAATATCCGGACCCTCCTCGAGGCGATGATGTCGGCTCCCGAGTTCTACTCCGACAAGGCGTACCGCGCGATCTACAAGAGCCCGTGCGACTTCGTTCTCGCTTCCGCCAGGCAGCTTGGCCTCGGCGAACTGCTTCTGGCCGAGCGTCGGCAGGATGGCGTCGGCGGGGTGCAAAACGGCGGGCGCGTGCGCGGCGGCCCCATCGGCGCGGTCGCCAACGCCATGCGCAACACCGGCATGCAGCTCTTCTACCCACCCGACGTAGCCGGGTGGCGCGGCGGGGCCGAGTGGATTTCGACGGGGAACATGGTTCAGCGGATCGCATGGGCCGACTCGGTGTTCGGCACCGGCAACGCGACCGGCGTGGGTCGGCTCGACTATAACGCCTTTGGGCTGTTCGAGCAAGATCCGACCCCACACGGGGTCACCCACAAGCTTGCTTCGGTCTTCGACGCCCCCCTCCCCGGCAAGAAGCTCGACCAGCTCGAGGCGGCCGCAAGGAAGGCGGTCGGCAAGACGGTTACCGAGAGCAACGCGAACATGGCCGCCGCCCAGGTCAGCCGCCTGATGTTCGCCTCACCAGAGTTCCAGTTCTGCTGAGGGCGTCGATCCCCGATCCCCGATCCCCGATCCCCGATCCCCGAAGCTGGGTATACAGATTCGGCCGCTATGTCCGCGATCCACTACCTCACGATCCAAGACGTCCTGTGGGTTCACTTGCAGGTGACCAACAAGGTGGAGAGCTACGACTATGCCCGGCTCGAGGAGGCGGTGTTCTACCAGTACGCCTACGGCGACAGCACCGGGCTCCTCGCTCAGGCCTCCCGTTTCCTAAGCGGTTTTATGCGACAGCACCCCTTCGAAGCCGGCAACGAGGTAACCGCTTTCCTATCGTGTGCGGCGTTTCTCAGGCTTAACGGCAAGTTGCTCGCGATCGATGCCGCCGCCGCCCCTGCCATGATCGAGTCCGCAAACGCGGGGAAAATTGATTTCGATTCCCGCGTCGCCGACGCCTCCTCCGGCGAACACCTCGACACGAAAGGTGCTCTTAAGTCGGTTCTCGAGGCGTTCGGCGAGCTCC
>DATGIR010000297.1:0-6888 GCA_035295605.1 Fimbriimonadaceae bacterium
CCCGACGAGACGAGCCCGTACCTGGACGGCGCCACCGTCAACCGGATCATCAGCAAGCAGCTCGAGCTGGTGCAGGCGGACGAGAAGGGTCCCGCGGCGGCGATGCGCGACGCGAAGCGCGATATCGACGCCGCCCTCGCCACCGCGATTGCGGAGGGCGGTTGAAGCGGCGGCGCGACCTCTGGCCGGCGCTCGGGTTTTTGGCGCCCAACCTCGCCGGGTTTCTTGTCTTCACCGCCGGCCCGGTCGCCTTCTCCCTCTTCGCCAGCCTCACCAACTGGAACCTGAAGCATACGGTTCCGCTCCGGCCGGTGGGACTTCGAAACTATGCGGAGGCGCTGGCCGATCCCGCGTTCCGGCTCGACTTCGTGAACACCCTGTACTTCATGCTCGCGGCCCCGCTCGCCATCGCGGGCGCGCTCTGGGTGGCGATCCTGCTGAACCGGCGCCTCCGCGGCATCGCCCTCTTCCGAGCCCTGCTCTACCTGCCGAGCTTCACGAGCGGCGTCGCCATCATGATCCTCTGGAAGCAGCTCTACAACCCGGACTTCGGCGCGGTGAACGTCGCCATTCGCCACGTCTCGGATTGGCTGCACCTGGGCTGGCAGACGCCGAGCTGGCTCAGCTCCACCAAAAGCCTCGGCGGACTGAAGGTCGAGGAGGTCGGCTTCGAGGCCAAGCAGTTCGGGCTCGGCGCCCGCGAGGCGCTCATGGGGATGGGAATCTGGGGCGCGATCGGCGGGAACAACATGCTGCTCTACCTGGCCGCGCTCACCGGCGTCCCCGACGAGCTCACCGAGGCGGCCCAGCTCGACGGCGCCGGCCGCTGGTCCTGCTTCCGCTTCGTCACTTGGCCCCACCTGGCGCCGACCACCTTCTTCATCGTGGTGATGAGCGTAATCGGCGGGCTCCAGGGCGGCTTCGAGCAAGCTCGAGTCATGACCGGCGGCGGTCCGGCGGGAACGACCTCGACCCTCGCCTACTACATCTACAACCTCGCCTTCGAGCAGTTCCGGATGGGTTACGCATCGGCCGTCGCCTGGGTCCTCTTCGCGTTCGTGCTGGTCGCGACGCTGGCCAATTGGAGGTTCGGCAACCGTGCCGCGATCGAGCTTTAGGGCGGATCGCCGAACCGACTGGCTCGCGGTCGGCATCCTCGTCGTCCTGAGCCTCTGCGCTCTCGCGCCGTTCGCATGGATGGTTCTGGCGAGCTTCAAGCCGCTGCAGGAGGCCGAGGGTTCAGGCTTTCTGCCGAAGCATTGGCAGCCGGAAAACTACGCAAAAGTCTTCACCCAAATCCCGTTCGCCCGCTACTTCATGAACAGCGCGTTCGTGGCGCTCTGGGTGACGTTCCTCACCTGCCTCACCAGCGCAATGGCCGCCTACGCGTTCGCGCGCGTTCGCTGGCCGGGGCGCGACGGCGTGTTCAAGCTCTACCTCGCCACGATGATGGTGCCGGGGGTCGTCACCATGATCCCGAACTACGCGATCGTCGTGAAACTCCACCTGCTGGATTCGTTCACCGGGCTGATCGTGCCCGCGTCGTTTTCCGCGTTCGGCACGTTCCTGCTGCGCCAATTCATGCTCACGATTCCGCCCGCGTTGGACGAGGCGGCCAAAATGGACGGCGCCGGCCACTGGAAGGTCTTCCTGGACGTGGTCATGCCGCTCGCCAAGCCGGGCCTGGCCACCCTGGCGATCTTCACGTTTCTCGGGACGTACGGCTCGTTCTACTGGCCGCTGATCCTGCTCAAGTCGCCCCACATGCGCACGGTGCCGATCGGGATCCTCTTCTTCGACAGCAACTACGGCCGGCAGACAAACCTGCTGATGGCGGCCGCCGTGATGGCGATCATCCCGCCGGTGGTGCTCTACCTGTTCGGCCAGCGGCTCCTGGTGAAGGGAATCCAGATTGGGGCCGTCAAGGGCTGACCGGGCGAATCCCCTGTATCATGAGGGCATGGGATGGCTCCTTCCGGTGGTTGCGCTCGCGCTGCTCGCGCCTGGCGAGGATCGATCGATTCGCCCGGTCACCTTCCTGGTTCAGGGAATGGTGTGCAAGGCGTGCGTCAACGAGGTTTCGCCCGCGCTGCGCAAGCTCCCATCGCTCGAAGGGCTTAACCTCGATCTGACGCCCCCGATTGCGCGGTTCAAGATTTCGACGGACAAGGTCGCGCTTCAGGAGGTCGTTCTCGCGATTCGAAGCGCGGGAAAGGCGTTCGATGGGAAGCTTATCGTCGTCGAGCCGACCGGACTCTCCGACAAGGTGCTGGACAACCTGGACCGGGCCATTTCGGCCGTACCCGGGGTGAAGAATTCAGGCGCGCCGGACGAGCACGGAACGCGCTATATCACGTTCGATCTATCGAAGAGAACGAAGCTCGGCGACCTGTTTGCCGCAGCCCGCTCGGCGGGAGTCGAGCTGAGCACGCCTCCCGCCGAACCGAGCAAATAGCCGGCCGCGCTTACTCGCTGCCCGCCGACTCGATGTGCACGAAGAACCCGTTGCGATTCTCGTGCGAATAGTTGAAGCCGTTGCCCTTGTAGTGGTGCGTGCTGTAGGCCAGCTCGAACCCGTCGTTGCGGTCCGCGCCCCAATACTTGATGTTGGTGATGGTCGTCTGCTTCCCGTCCTGACCCTTCAGGCCCTTGAGCACGATGTCGCCCTTGTCGCCGCCCCCGAGGGTCGCGTGGGCATCCATCCCATGGCGGTCCCAGGTGATCGCGGCTTCATCCAACTTCACCGACTGCCACTTGTAGGGATAGATCTTGGTGACCAGGGTCACGATCGCGTTCTTTTCCTCTTTGGTGAGGCCGGTGTCGAACGTGACAACGGCTGCCTTCGGCTTGTTGAAGTCGGCCCCGAGGTCTCCGGACAGCCAGAACTTCTTGCCGGTGACGTTCACGTCGCCGACGTGGCCTTCGGCGATCTTGACCGCCATGTTGAACTCGCACATCAGCCCACCTTCGGGCTTCGGATTAAAGTAGCACGGACAGAACATGCCGCACGAGCAGGCCTCGATGTAGTCGGCTTTGATGCTCCAATCCTTTGCGTGTTTGGCCTTCGGGCCATCGGCAAGCGCCAAACTGCTAAGCGACATCGCCACAACGGCGGCAAACAGAAGATACTTCTTCATAGATCCCCCTCATACCCGGCACCATTGCCGGGCGTAACGCACATTATATTGCGGTTTCCCCGGAATCCGACCGGCGTAGACTAGGACCATGGCGACTACGGGCGCGTCGTTGGAGGGCATCAAGCGGAACGGAGGCACCGAGCTTGGGCTGAAGCACATCAACGCCCTCACGGTGAGCCGGAGCGCGGCCGAGCGGCGAGCGGCGACGATACCAACGCGGCGAACGGTCAAGAAGGCGTGGCAGGCGGCGTGGCTGCTTCGCGCTATCGAGTGCATCGACCTGACCACCCTGAGCGGCGACGACACGTCCGGCAACGTTCACCGGCTATGCGCCAAAGCGGTTCAACCGGTACGGCGTGACCTGCTCGATGCCATGGAGATCGCGGACGTCCGCGTCGCCGCGGTTTGCGTGTATCACCGCTACGTCGAGGAGTGCGTCCGAACACTGAAGGGCACCGGCGTCAAGGTCGCCGCCGTCTCCACCGGCTTCCCCGCCGGGCTTTCGTCGTTCTATGAGCGGGTCGAGGAGATCAAGGCCAGCGTCGCCGCGGGCGCCGACGAGATCGACATCGTCATCACCCGCGCCCATGTGCTGCGCCAGGAGTGGCAGGCCTTGTACGACGAGATGCAGATGTTCCGGGAGGCGTGCGGCGGTGCCCACGTGAAGGCGATCCTTGCGACCGGCGACCTCGGCACCCTCACCAACGTGGCCAAAGCCGCCACCGTCTGCATGCAGGCGGGCGCCGACTTCGTCAAAACGTCGACGGGCAAGGAGAGCGTGAACGCGACCCTGCCCGTGGCCCTCACGATGGCTCGCTGCATTCGAAGCTACGAGGAGATGACCGGCTACAAGGTCGGCTTCAAGGCGGCGGGCGGGATCCGCACGGCGAAGCAGGCGCTGGAGTTTTTGATTCTGATGAAGGAGGAACTCGGCGATCCCTGGCTCTCACCGGCGCTGTTCCGGATTGGGGCGAGCACGCTTCTGGCCGACATCGAGCGGCAACTCGAGCACTTCGTGACGGGGCGCTACTCGGCGTTCAATCGCCACGCGATGGGATAGAGATATTCTCCGCGCGTCTCTCCTCCCTTCGGGAGGAGTCCTCGCCGCATTGCGGCGAGGGTGGAGGGCGTCGAGCCCCCGCGCATGCTTCGGTCTTCTTCGATCCATCGGTCTGACGCTTCGCGGATCGTCCGCGGCCTCCATATGGAGCGCGGTCATCTTGACCGCGTCCGGGCCGGTGAACCTTGGACGGCGCCCGTTCCTTCGGCGGGTCTTTCCATCGCCGCGAACCTAAGAGTTCGCACCAGGGACCGCGTTGTTTGAAGCCCGAAGGGCAAGGTTAGCGGGCATCCGCGAACTCTTGTGAGCGGACAAGCGATGGATCAAGCCGACGAAGGAAGCGGGGCGCCGGGGGACGACGACGCACTGGCTAAAGCCACTGGCACACTTTTGCAAGCCCATGGCACCGTTGGGGAAGGGCCGGACGCGGTCAAGATGACCGCGCTCCATATTCGCGGAGAAACGTCTCCAGCGCCCGGACCGTCGAGGTGTCCTCGAACACCGCGTCGGGTTGCATGTCCCGGGCGGCCTCGCGGCAGCGCTCCGGGTTCGCCGCCAGATCCACGAACTCCTGCGGCGAGCCGACGATCAGGCCCGGGGCGTTCGCGGCAGTAAGAAACGCGGCGGTGTGGCGGCTCCGCCGCAGCTCGCCCGGCAGCGTCACGACCGGCGCCCGGCAGCCGATCGTGGCGAGCGCGGTGATCCCGCCGCTCCAGCCGGTGCTGTCCACCACCACGTCCGCCAGACGGAGCAGCGCTCGGAAGTAGCTGGGCGAGAGCATCGGCATGAAGACCGTGCGAACGCCCGCCGCCTTCAGGCGTTCTTCCAGCTTCCACCACGGGCGTCCCTCGCCGTACCGGAAAAAGACGATGGGTCGGCCCGACCGCTCCGTGAGGTCCCGGAGCATCGGGTCCCACTTTGGGTGCAGCTTCGGCGGCGTTTGGGCGCACACGTACAGCGGGCCGTCGTTCAGCCCGAAGTCCGCCTTGGTGAGCTCCACCCGCCCGTACGTCTCCCGCGGATAGCAGAAGCCGATGCCGGGCAGCTTCACCAGCCGCTCCCGATAGTGGGCCTCCGAACCGGGCTTCTCCATGAGCTCCCCGGAGAGGAACACGTCGATCTCGGGCATTCCCGTTGTTTGCGGCCCGCCCCACCCCGCGCACTGGAGCCGTGCCAGCCGCATCGTGGCGAACTGGATCGTGCGACCCCGGCTAGCCAGGTCCGGGTAGATAAGCACATCCAAGTCCTGTGCCTTGATGAGACGTGCGGCATCCGGCACGAAGCCGGGCAGATGGTGGAAGTGGTCGACGAACTGCCGGTAGTAGGTGACGCCGGGGTGCGCCTCGCGGCTTAGGTTGAACGCGAACGTCTCGACGTCGTGGGCATGGTGGCGGAGCCAACCGGTCGGCCAAAGGCCGCTGCTGGACTGGTCGAGCTGATCCCCGATGTAGCCGAGCTTAAGGCGGCCGCCCTTACGAGGAGCCAATGGCGCGGCGAGGTCGGGGAACAGCTTGGCGGTCAGCTCATGGGTTAAGTAGTCGCCGATCCGCGAAAGCAATTCCTTGTCGTCGTTCTGGAAGTAGCTCAGCGGCAGAAGCGCCAGTTCGCTCATCGCGTCGAACTTCTGGCGTGGGTCGGCCGGCATCTCGACGAAACGTTCGAACGCCTCGACAAAGCGGGTCCGGCTCTTCTCCGCGTCGGCCTCGTCATGGTAGACCTCCGGCAACCCGCCCCGGAAGAGTACGTGCGCGGGGTGGGTTTGCGGCGCCTCCGCCAGGGCGGCGCCCACGTCGCACTCCTGAAAAAGCCGGTACCGGGCTTCCGTCAGGTCGCCGGAAAGGACGATTCCGCCCGCCTCCTCGCCGGGCGCGTACTCCGGGTAGCGCACGGGTCCGGTTTCGGCCGGCATCGGCGGCTTGGTCGCCGCGGGGGCGGCCAGTTGAAAAACCTCCCCGGCGTTGTCCGGCGCCATCCGCTTCTCGTGGGCGGCGAGGACCAGGCTCGCGGCCCGCGCGAAGTCCATGAGCGCGGGGACCAGCTCGTGTGAGCCGAGCGATTCCGTGAGACCCTTGAGCGCTGCCGACCCCAGAGCTGCCTCCGGCTCCGTAGCCGGAAACGCGGTCTCTCCATCGGCGGCGGCCGCCTCGCACGGCGCCACGTCGACCGAGCATTGGGCCCGGCAAGCGATCGGCCGCACGGCGTAGATCGAGCACAAACCGTCGACCAGGAAAGGACACATCGGACGAAGCGTCGCAAGCCCGACTCCCTGGCTCGGTCCGACTCCCGCAACGTAAGAAAGCATTCGTTCACGCAGAGCGTCTCGCGCCTCAGGCGTGAAGGAGCGCATCACGGTCGAGGCGGCCGCAACGATCTCCGGCGCGGTAGCGAGCACGACGCGGTGGCAGCAGGCGCTGCAACCAGCGCAACAGGCAAGCGCATCGTGCGCAGCCTGCGGCACCGCGGCAAGACGCCGGTCCAGTGCGGTGTGCACCGCAGCCGCCAGGGTCTCAAACTGCCCCATGCCGGTCGGGCGACCGGGCGCCGGCTCGACCAACCCGCGGACCTCGGAGGTCAGCGCCTCCGTCTCTGTCTCGCGGTCGTAGCCCTGCTCCACGTGCGCTCCTTTTACCTGGCGGCCCGCCGGTGAATAATGGGGCTACCCGATGAGCAAAGTAGCCGACGTTCTCGAAT
>DATGIR010000298.1:0-7906 GCA_035295605.1 Fimbriimonadaceae bacterium
ACCGCTCGAGCTCCTTAAGCAACTGCTGGCCGGCGGTCACGGCCTGAAGCGGATCCCCAAATGCCGCGATCGCACTATCGCCCGCGGTCACTTCGATGCGCCCGCCGCGCGCGGTCACGACGGAACCCACCCAAGCTTGGAACGCGCGAAAGCTGTACTCCGCGTTCAGGGCATCGGCGCCGTCCTTCATTCGCGTGCTTCCCACCACGTCGACGACGAGCACGTAGACGTCGGTCGGGGCAGCCGCAAGCCGCCACTGAACGTCGAGCAGTTCGCCGAGCACGGCGTCGGCGTCTCCCTCCTCCGCGCGCCGCTTCGTCTGCCAATCGCGATGGAGCTTGAATCCGACAAAGATCAGGCTGACCGGAATGAAGTACGTCACCAAACCAATCGCCAGGGACATGATGCCCGGGCCGCTGAGCATCGGCGCCACGCCCTTCACCGGGAGCGCCAACCCGAACACAAGCTCACCTAGGAGGCAGCCGCAGCAAATCCACCAAATGGATCGGAACTTCTCCGCCGCCGCCGCGAGGGCTCCAATCAAGATCCACTCGACGAGTGAGAGCAACGCCCCCACCAAGACCAGAAGGAGCGCAGTCTCCAACCCGTTGGAGGCGTGGCCGAGCGAACTCAAAGGATTTGCCGCGTCGAATCCGCTGTGACGCATCATGAGCCGCGCCGGAACGTTGTCGATCAGGACGCTTCCCAGCGCGATCCAGAAGGGATACCGTTGCAGGAAAGCCAGGACCGGCCGCTTCTTCCGCTCCCGGACCGTCGCATGTGCGAGCCGCGCCTGCAGGTCGAAGTATCGCGACAGGAGCTCCTGGCGGGACAGCATGAGGTCGCGTCTCGCCTCACGGTTTCGCGTCACGACGGTTCCGATCAGGAGGAGGGTTTCGCCTACCGTGAAGTGAAGCGCGCCATAGGCTAGCCCGACCGTGAGCAGCAGTACGGGGCTATCGCTGCGGAGGAATCCATCGATGGGCAGCCGAGTGACCACGTATCCGCACGCCAACGCCTGAACCAACGCTCCGAATACCACCTCGCGCGACCGCTTGTTGCTGTAGTAGATCCCCAAATCGACGATCGGCGAGATTACGAGAGCTATAACCAAGCCAACCGAAGTCGCGATTCTGGCAGCCACTTCGGGTTGCGGCCATACGCGGACGAGCAGGGCGAGCAAAGGCGGAAGCCCGATGACCACGTACGGAGTGCGGCAAAGGGTACGCGCTAGCTGCTTGATGAAGCGGGTCGTTGAGTTCACCGGCCGAAGCCAGGGGATGTTGAGCTCCCGGCGCCTCGGCTTCATGCGCTCGAGCAGCCGCTCGACCATATCCACGGGGAGGGCGTAGCGCTCGGCCAATTCGCTTGCTTTCGCATGACGACCCGGAGGCGTCGTTCGAAGATAGTCGAACAGCTCCCCCGCCCGCTCCCGAAGCGCCATTGGATCGGGGGAAAGTTCGGCGGTGGTCACGGCGGCTCACTCCGGCGGATTCCGGTCACTCACGAAAGGACCGATGCGGAATTATACGAGACGCGGTGGCACACTGATGGCTGCCCGCCAAGGATTCGAACCTCGATCAACAGGGCCAGAACCTGCCGTCCTGCCATTAGACGAGCGGGCAGCGCTCGGAAACGTGAAGGTACCCGAACGGCCGGGGACCACGCCGAATCATCGGATCACGGCCTTGAAGCACTGTGTCGCCGCAAGTCGCATACGGAACGTTCCCCGGTTCTCGCCCTGGCAAATCCTCAACTATTGCGCCTCCGTGGGCGGTGGACGCACGTCAGCGCTGGGATGCAAGGCGATCCCGCGGAAGTGCACTCGGCGCATGTACGTCGGGTGGAATTCGACAAATCCGATTTCCTTCGGATCGCATCCAATCGACCAGCTTCCTAAGCTGCTGGTACCGATCGGCGCGTCGGTAACGACGTAGCGAAACGGCCCCCGAGGATCGGGGATCTTCAAGCGGCGCGCCGTTCCCGGCTCGCCGAGCGGCTTGCCCGCCAGGTCAAGTAGCTTCGGGTGCAGCCGAATCGTCGCTCCCGCCGGGAGGCCACTCAGCTTGTACTCCAGCTCCCACTCAGGCGGCGGGGCAGCGCTCCGGCCGGAACGAGCGTCGCTGGGCGGTCTGTGCTTCAAGCGCCCGAGTTCCAGCGTGCAGGGACCGAGGGTGAGATGCTCTCCCCGTCGAACCCGGCAGCGCTGCGCTTCGGTGAAGATGGGGACGGACATCACGAGGTCGGTCGCCGTCTTGTTTTCGGGGTTAGGTATCCAGTCGAGCAGGCGTACTTGGAACCCGTCGGAGCGCAGTCCCTGGCTGAAAAACTGCTGGTCAACTCGTCCACTTTCCCCGGGCAGCAAGGGGCGGGCGATCTCGGCCGTCGAGTTTGGCTGCGAGCTGACGAGAAGGAGGTTTGGGCGGCGATATTCGAGTCGGAGGCTTCCCGCGCCGGGCTCGCGCAACTGGGCGTCCACTTGGTGGGTGAGCGCCGCGTCGCGTTGCCCAGCCGGTCGCCAACACTGAACCGATGCCGGCGACACCGCGCATACACCCTCGACGGTTATGCGCCCCCATCCCTCGACGTCATAGGAATACCCGTCTGCGTCAGCTTTGAGAAGCCAGGGCTCAGGAGCGGAATGCGCAAGGCTTGCGAGGAGGCACGCGAGCAATCGCATCAGCCGGCCAGCTTCGTCGTCGAACCGGATGACGCCAAGCTCACGTTCTTGAAGGTGACCTTGCGTTGGCCGGTTCCGGTGACGCTCATGCTTCCCACCTTCTCGGGGTTCACTCCGAGGATGATCCGTCCCGCATTCACCATTACCACCGGCCGGTTTGGGCGAAAGCCGTCGTACATGAACTGGCCCGGGCTCGGCTGCACCGGGTTGCCCCGATCATCGACCTGGTTGATCGCATTGCCGTCACGATCGAACACGGTGACGAACACCGAGGTTATCGGCTCCGGGCCCTGACCCAAGAGGTTGTACGAAACCTCCCAGCGGGGCGCCTTCGCCAGGGCCCGATTGTTCGGCTCAGGTTGGGTCGTGCCTTTCTCAATCTTGGTGATCTGAAAGACGCCGCCCGGAAACTTGGCCATCGCGTCGACCTTGAGGGCGAGTTTCACCGGCTCGGTGCTCGTGCCAAGCTGGAGTGTGGCGTCGACGGAGGCGAGGCCCTCCGGCGGGTAGTACCAGAAGAAGTTCGTGGTCTCTTCGCCCTGACCGCCGTAGCCAATCGAGCCCTGCTGGAAGAGCATTCCGCCGGGATCGACCTCGAGCCCGTTGAAATTCACGTTGCCGGCGCCGCTGGATTGCCCGAGCATCGACCGCATGATAAGCATCAGCGAGCGATGCTTGTACCGAATCTCAAGCCGCTGTTGGGGGTTCACCAGGTAGTAAGCGTTCAGAAGCTCGGAGAGCTTCGGATCGGGCTCGCCGGTCGGCTTCCAGCAAGTGATCTGTTGAGGGTCGGCGTTACACACACCCGCGACCTGAATCCATCCGCGTCCGGCGATACGGTAAGAGTAGCCCTCGGCACTCTCCTGGACGTTCGGGTGCGCGGCAGGCGCAAGTAGAGCGAAGAGCAGAGAAACCGCGGCGAGCGAGCGCAACTTCATCAAGGATGGGACGTACGCAGCGCGCCGGAGTTTCTCGCATCGCTTCGTCTGACCTGAGCGGCACGGGCACGGAGATTTACGCGTAAACTTTCAAGGTGACGAAGCCACCAACGAACAAGGTGACGATCCGGCAAGTTGCCGAAGCCGCCGGCGTCTCGGCGATGGCGGTATCCGCCGTGCTTCACGGCACGGGGCGCAACGTCAAGGTGAGCGCCGAGACGTCGGAGAACATCCGTCGGGTTGCCCGGGAACTCCGCTATCAACCTAACCACCTTGCGCGCTTCTTGCGAAATAGCCGAACGAACACGATCGGAGTGGTATTCCAGCACTTCGAGCGACTCAGCGACGACAATCCCTACTATCCGCAGCTCTTGAACGGCATCATGGCTTCCCTGTTCGCCGTCGATTACACCCTCGCCCTCTGCCCCAAGCTCGCCCAGCACTCGCAGGATGGGCTGATCTCGGATGGGCGCTTCGATGGCGTCCTATGGTGCCGTCCGGACTTCACAGCGGCGTCGCTGGAAGGTCTGCGTCACTCGACGACGCCGGTCGTGATGATGCACGCTCCGCCCGGCTCCGCGCCGGGCGTGCCCACGTTTTGCGCCGACAACGATGGCGCGCTGAAGCTCGTCGTGGAACACCTTCGGAGGCTCGGCCATCGCCGTATCGCGTTTGTCATCGATCCGGTGAACGAGCACACTGCGGAGGGGCGGGTGCGGACGGCCGCCTTCAAATCGGCCATGGCGGCGGAGGGGCTACCGGGCGACGTCGTTGTCTGGGACTACGAGGCGAAGGAGCTCGAGAAGTATTGCGGCAAGTCGCGTCCCCACACCGCTTTGGCCGTATTCAGCGATACCCTGGCCGGTCATTTGCTCGTAAGGTGCGCCAAGCTCGGAATACTCGTTCCGCACGATCTATCGATCGTGGGCTTCGACTCCTCCTCCTTCTGCGACCGAACTGCTCCAAGGCTGACCTCCGTCAACCAACCGGTCGAGCTCATGGCTCGGGAGGCGACGAACCACCTGCTCGAGGTGATCAACCGGCACCGGGAGGGTACGCCGGAGCGGGAGGCCACAGCCAGGGTCTATCCCTGCCGCCTCGACGTCCGCGATTCGACAGGCCCTCCCGCTTAGAACTACATCACCGAA
Source organism: Fimbriimonadaceae bacterium (assembly GCA_035295605.1). Taxonomy (GTDB): domain Bacteria; phylum Armatimonadota; class Fimbriimonadia; order Fimbriimonadales; family Fimbriimonadaceae; genus DAIDHV01. The sequence goes on from DATGIR010000298.1 coordinate 4,767, forward strand.
GGCACAAATGACGAACAAACACTTTTGGCGGTCGCTCCCGTTCGCCTGCGGGTTCGCCGCCCTGCTCGGCTTCGCCGCCCACCCCCGCGTTGTGAAGGGCGGCTCGCAGGCGCCCCCTCGGCCCATCTTCACCCCGTATCATGCGTCGGGAATCTACGACGTTGGGGAAACCGTCGGATGGACCGTCAGCTTGCCGGAAGGGGTGGCCCCTCCCGCCGGAAGGGTAGCGTACAGCGTACGGCGCAACAACTTTGAGCCCATCAAGTCCGGGGAGCTCGACCTGAGCTCGGGTAAAGCAACCATCGAACTCCCTGCCGACCAGCCGAGCATGGTCTACGTGCAACTCACGCTGCCTCCCTCCAACGAGGCTGACCCGGCGCCCGGCTTTAGACCTCGTCGCCCGCTTGTAGCGGGGGCGGCGATTGCGCCGTCGAAGCTCAAGCCGGTGGTCGCGCGGCCCGCCGACTTCGACGCGTTCTGGTCAGCCAAGCTTGCCGACCTCGGCCGGATTCCGATGAACCCGGAGCTCACTCCCGGCGATGCGGGCCGTTCGGACGTCGACTTTTCAATTCTCAAGATGGACCACCTCGACGGCGGCCACATTTACGGGCAACTGGCCGAGCCGAAGGCGCCTGGCAAGCATCCGGCGCTCTTACTCCTTCAGTGGGCCAGCCCTCCGTATCCGCTCCAGAAGTCTTGGGTCACCGACCGCGCGGCCGAGGGCTGGCTCACGCTCGACATCGAGCCCCACGACGTGCTCCCGAATCAGCCTCAGGCGTACTACGATGCGCTTCCGCGCGAGCTCAAGAACTACACGTCGATCGGCCAGGAAGACCGCGACAAGAGCTACTTCGTTCGGATGTATCTTGCCGACTACCGGGCGGTGGAATACCTCGCCGGCCGGCCGGACTGGGACGGGAAGACGCTGGTGGTGATGGGAACCAGCATGGGAGGTCAACAGTCCGTTTGCGTCGCCGGACTGAACCGGCGGATCACGCACATGATCGTGGAAGAGCCGTCGGGCTGCGACCTGAACGCCGGATTGCATGGCCGTCAGCCCGGCTACCCGAGTTTCCCGCTGAACAGCCCCAAGGCGATGGAGACTGCCCGATACGTCGACGCCGTCAACTTCGCCCCCAAAATCCGCGCCAAGTGCCTGGTCGCGATGGGCTTCCTCGACACCATCGCGCCTCCGGCCGGAATCTGGACTGCCTTCAACCTGATTCGGAGCCCTAAGGTGGTGGCGCCGATGGTGAATGCGCCGCACAACAACACGGCGACGGCGGAGGAACAGCGGCCGTACACGTCCCGGGCCGCCGAGTGGCTGAGGGCGCTCGCGTCGGGCCATCAGCCCACGCTGGCGGCTCATGGCTAGTGCCTGGTGGCTAGTGGCCGGCTAGCACGTCGCGCACGGCATCGTAGGCAGGCTTCGGTCTGTAATCCCCGTCGAGAATGAGGGCGGCCCCTCGGCGGTTGTCGAACATCGAGATCCAGCTGTGGCGGTCGGTGATCCCCCACATCTGCACGCCGTGGCAGTTCTTGAAGCTTCGGGCCATGCGAAAGATGGCGGCATAGCGGTCTGCCTGAGTTGACAGCTCTGCAGGATCACTCGCGATCAGACCGTGGTTCGGGTCGTCCCGCGGGAACGGCTTCACCGGAATTCCCAAGTCGAGCTCGGTGATCATGAACGCGAGCTTCCGGTCGCGAATCGACTCGATCAGCTTGAAGTGCCCGTCGCCAGGCGTTGCATGCTCGGGAAGGACGGTGTGGTACTGCAGGCCGAGGCCGGTGATCGGCGCCCGTTCCTCCTTCAGGTAGTCGGCCAGGGCGAGCATCGACTCCGCCTTTCGCCCCCCATTCTCCACGCCGTACTCGTTGTAGTAGAGCTCGGCACGCGGGTCCGCCTCATGGGCGAACTTGAAGGCGAGCGGGAGAAACTCCTTCCCCAGTTTGCGGAACCAGAACGAGTCGCGGAGGTTGAACGGCCGATTGTTCGGCCGATCGTCGATGGCCTCGTTGACCACGTCCCACATCGCGATCTTCCCTCGATACCGGCCCACGACGGCGAAGATGTAGTCGTGGAGGATTTGCCGGGCCCGGTCGGGCGAGGTCGAGGCCTCCGTGTCGAGCAGCCAGCGCGGGATCGTATATCCTTGGTCACGCGCATAGACGAGCACATGGCCCCGGACCCTGAGCCCGTGCTTTTGAGCCCAACCTGACTGCCCGGGGGCGCCGAGCAAGAAGTCAGGATTGGAGAAGTCGTATTTGTCGAGTCCGCGCCACAGCGACGGTGGCTTGAGCTCGTTTTCCGGCTCGACAAGGTTCATCTCGCGAACCAGGGCCTCCTCATACCGCCCCCGGTCGGCGTGGTCCCGAAGCAGCCCGACTTGAACGCATGAGCCGAGGTTCATCCGGTCCCGGTGGGCAAGGTCTCGAAGCGTGGGCCCGGAGTGGCCTATGGCGAGAGCGAGGATGAGAATCATTTGATAAAAGTTTCCCGGATTCGCAAAAGTTGCACTATAATGTCGTTCTAACCGCGTAATTTACGCGTAAATCTGTGATCATTATGGCTCGCAACGCCGCGAACACATATGGAGAGACGGTGACATTCGTCGCCGGCAAACCGGTGGCGTTGCACGTGGGCCAGGTCGCAGTTCATCCCGTCTCGCCGCCGAAAGCGCTCGCCACGTGGACCGTGGCAACCCGCTTCCCTCATTGTGGAGGTGCCACTCTCTCATGTCTCGAAAGGCATTCACCTTAATTGAACTCTTAGTCGTCATCGCCATCATCGCAATCCTTGCGGCGATCCTGTTCCCCGTTTTCGCTCAGGCCAAGGCCCAAGCGAAGAAGACCCAATCTCTGTCCAACGATAAGCAGACTTCGCTGGCCGTTCTGATGTACACGAACGACACCGACGACTACTTCCCGATGGGCTGCGGCTGCGCCTGGTTCTACCCTTGGGACGGCGGCTGGGCTTGGGACACGCAACCGTACATCAAGAACCTTCCGCTGCTTCGCGATCCGAGCGACCCGCTGTTGACCACCTGGTGGCAGAGCTGGTTCACCCCGGGCGTCGCGGTTGAGATCAGCTACGCGTCCAACGGCTTCCAGGCCTGGGACAACGCGGCCGGCAAGTGGGA
>DATGIR010000299.1:0-29160 GCA_035295605.1 Fimbriimonadaceae bacterium
CGTTGTCGTAGCCGGCCCACTCGAGCATGCGGCTCAGGATGTAGTTGTGGGTCTCGTCGGTGTCAGCGATCAGGATCGGCGCATGAAGCAACAGGCTTTGGTTATGCGGCATGTCGCGTCATCAATCCCCTACTGATAGTCTTGGCTCGTGCGGCGGCTATCGCAAGCGTGGTCCCGCCTAACCCGGTAAGTATAGGGAGCGGGTCCGGACGTGGCCAAGATGGCCGCGCTCTATATGGTCCGGGACGAATTGGACCGACATTTAATGTGGCCCGCATTTCTACGGGCTCCGAACACCCATGGTCCAACCCGCCCTCCAAACGAAGAAGCTCCACATCGGCTGCGGCCGCAACATCATGGCCGACTGGGTCAACCTCGACTGCATCGCGGGGCCCGGCATCGACTGCGTGGCGGACCTGGACGCCTGCGCGACCACCGCGTTGCCGTTCGAGGACGACATGTTCGACGAGGTATACGCCTCACACTTGATCGAACACATCAAGAACCCCCTTCCGATGCTCCAGGAGCTCCACCGGGTTTGCGTCGATGGAGCCAAGGCGACGTTCCGGTGCCCGCACGGCGCGAACGACGACGCCTTCGAGGATCCGACTCACTTTCGCCAATACTTCCCGAACAGCTTCATGTACTTCAGCCAGCCGGCCTACTGGCGCGCCGACTACGGCTACCGGGGCGACTGGCAGCCGGAGACGATTCAGCTGGTGGTCAGCGGTCAGCGCTGGCGCACGTCGTCACCGCAGGATCTGATCTTCGCGGTCCAGAACCTGCGCAACGTGGTTCTGGAGCTCATCGTCACCATGCGCGCGGTCAAGCCAATTCGCGAAGCCAAGCGCGAGCTGATTCAGATGCCGACGCCCGAAGTCGTCTTTATGGATTAGTCGCGCGAGAGTTACTCGCACCCTCCGAACCTGTTGAAGCGCCCGGGCGTCCTATCACCAAATGGGCACTTCACATCGGGTTCGTCTGTCGCTGCGCTCGCTTTGGATGGCGGCGAGCCTTTTTGCGCTTTGCTTGAACGCCTGCGGGCAACAGCGGCCGACCGGTAGGAACTGGGTCGAGGTCGAAGCCTCGAGCTCCTCGATCTCAAACACGATACTTTCACTCCAATTTGACGGCGCGAGCATCGTCGAGGCGCTCCGGAAGCTGAGCATCGCGACGGGCGCCAGCTTTGCGGTCGACCCCAAATCTCACGGCTCGGTGACCATCTCCCTCCGTAACGTTATGTTTCGGACCGCCCTCGATAACCTGGCGTCGCAAGTGAACTCCCATATCGAAGTCAATCGCGAGGGGAAAGGCGACGTTTACCGATTTGTTCCCGGCATCGAAAAGCCAAAAATCAACGCTTCGCGGGCGACCGTCGTGCCTAAGATCGCGAGTGCTCGGTCGATCACCTTCACGGTGACCGACATCGATGTTCGAGCTGCTTTGCGCGCCATGTTCCTCTTGGTGAACGCGAATTTCAAGATAGCGGCAGAGGTCCAGGGCACGGTTTCGATCCGCGCGGACAACGCTCCCTTCGACGTCACGCTCCAGAGTATCTTGGACCACGTCCACGCCGAATTCAAACTGGAAGACGGCGTGTACGTGATCACCCGGAAGAAGCCGGCTGGCGCTTCCGAGCGTTAGGGGCGTCCAGCTCCGGCGCTTTGAACCGCGGGTTCGCCAAGAATCGACCCGACGAGCTCGGCGGCGAAGTCAGGGCCGCGATAGGTGCCCAGTTCGCGCTGCATCTCCCCGGCGCGCTTACGGAATGCCGGCGAGCCAAGGACGCGTCGAACCGCGTCCCGGACCTGGGGTTCGGCTGCTCGCTTCTGCTTGAACCCCAGACCGACGCCTGACCACCCAACCCGGTTGGTGATCTCGGCTTTGTCCTCGCTTACGCCGAACGAGATCACCGGCACTCCGTGCGCGAGCGCGATCTGGATCGAGCCATAGCCGCCGTTGGTGACCATCACATCCACTTTCGGCATCAGCGCCGCGTAGGGCAGGAACTGCGCCGCTCGTGCATTCGCGGGCAGTTCCATGCCCAGATCCGAGGGCGGCTTGCTCCCGGTGGTGGCGATTACAACGACGTCTTCGCCTGCCATGGCCCGAAGAGCCGGACGAAGGACGTCGTCGTAGTCGTTGGCGACGGTGCCCTGAGTGACCAGGACCACCGGTTTGGAGCCGTCGAGTTCTCGCCACCACTCCGGCGGCGACCAGCGCGCCGGTGGGGGAGGGATCGTTGCGCCGATAAACCGGACGTTGCCGGGCAGATCGGTGCGCGGGTACTCGAAAGAGGGGGCAGAGCCTTGGAGGAAGAGGTCTGCCCCGCGGGCGAAGTCGAAGAGTCCGAACTCGGGCTGAGGGAAGCCAAGTCGTCGCGAGATCGCTTCGTAGTGGGCGTAGCAGTCCTTGAACACGAGGTTGGGGACCATCCAATTGAGGCCCGCGTTGCGCATTCGGCCCAGCGCACCCGGCTGCGGCAGCTTGGCCAGGCCGAACGGCGCGGTGTCGCGGCTCGAGAACGGGAGCACGGAAACGGCCATACGCGACCCACTTGGGGCCGCAGCGCTGCCGTACGAGCGGGCAAACGCCACTCAGGCTGTCGCCCAGGATGAGGTCGGCAGGCTTGCGCTCGAGTTCCTCGACGAGGTCGGCCAAGAGGGTAGGGATTTGATCGAGGAAGACGTGCTTGATGTCGTACTTGAGTTGCCGAATGCCCTTGAGCTTGGACCTCTCGGGGAAGTGGCGCTCGAGGTCGGACTCGTCGAGCACGGTGGCCTTCGTGTAGGGCAGGTACGCCGCGCCGGCGCTTTCGGCCTTATCCTTGAAACGGGGTGTGACGTAGGCGCGCACCTCGTGGCCTTGCCGCACGAGCGCCTCCACGATCGGGAGGCCGGGGTTTACGTGGCCGCTAAACGGGATGGGGGCGAAGACGATCCGCGCCATGGCTTCGCAAGAGTGTGACAACGCGAGCCGGTGTCGCGTGCAGAAACACTCGGTCTATTCATATTCTGTTCAGGTTGGGTTACCGGCCCGGCTGCTTGAAGAGGCCGAAGTCGTAGAGAACCGGACAAGCGGCCGAGGCGAGAATCCGAATCCGAACCTTGTCCGAGGTGACGGGATGGGGGAGCCGGATGAGCCGGCAACTCCCCACGCTGGTGGCGCCGCCAACCTCTTGCCACGAGCCATCTTTCGAAACGTCCACCGCAAGGCGTTCCACCCGCTGGCCAAGCCGGATGGCCTCACGCAGGCGGATGACGTCGAAGGTCTTCTGACCCCGAAGGTCCAACTCGATCGTGGGGGTAAGGGCGGAGTCGTCGCTCGTGTAGTACCGCCGGTCATCGCCTGATAGAAGCGCGTTCGCCGAAATCCCACCGCGCACGTTCGATGCGCTCACCCGCGCGCCCGCGGCAAGGTTGTGGGCAAACGTTTCGCGTACCACGTCGCCGAACGCCTTCAGGTTTGCGACATCCGGATCGCTGATCCGGCCGTGCCGGTTCGGCGGTACGTTCAGGAGGAACGAAGCGCCGCGTCCGACCGAACGGTAGTACAGATCGAGCAGGGCCGCCAGCGACTTGACCTTGCCGTCCTCGCTTGCGTGCCAGAACCACCCGGGCCGTATCGAGACGTCGCACTCGGCGGGCAGCCAGTTCTTGCCGTGGCGCGTTCCCGCTTCGCCTTGCGCCGACTTCACGTAGCCTGGAGCCGGCTGGTCGTCCTTCTCGCCGATCGGGTCGTAGGTCTGCCAAGAGGTTTCGGCGGCATACCCGCTCTCGTTTCCTACCCAGCGTAGGTCGGGGCCGACGTCGCTGAAGATGCACGCATCCGGCTGGAGCTTGCGCACCATCTCCCACGTTTCCGGCCACCCGTAGTAGGTCCGACGGTCGATCGATCGGGTCTCCCTCGCGCCGCCGTAGTAGCCGTCGCCGCCGTTGGCGCCGTCATGCCACACCTCGAAGATCGGGCCGTACTGGCTCAGCAACTCATGGAGCTGCTGCCGGTAGGTCGACACGTACTCGGGCTTGCCGTAGTGCGCATTGTTGCGGTCCCACGGCGAGAGGTAGACGCCGAACCTGAGTCCATGCCGCCGGCAGGCGTCGGCGATGGCACGAACCACGTCGCCCTTGCCGTTCTTCCACTTGCTTTGGGCGATCGTGTGGTCGGTGGTCTTGCTCGGCCAGAGGCAGAAGCCGTCATGGTGCTTGCAGGTGAGGATCGCCCCCTTCATCCCGCCCGCCTTCAGCGCCAACACGATCTGATCGGGGTCGAACTGATCGGGGTCGAAGACGTTGGGGTCCTCGTCGCCGTGGCCCCACTCACGGTCGGTGAAGGTGTTGACGGTGAAGTGCAGGAAGGCGTAGGTTTCGAGCTTGGCGTGCTCGGCCTGGCGGTGGCTTGGGAGGGCGCCGAAGGGTTCGGGAGGGGCGACGAAGAGGGCGAGCAAGCCGCATGCAGCCAGGGTCAGAAACATTGGATCGAGTATGGACTGCCCGGGCGCACTGGCTGAAGCCAGTGCCACACCTGACTATGTCCGGGACTTGAGCGCGTAATAATATAGACAAATGTCGATTGTTCGCTACGACGAGCCGCTTAAGCTCGCCAAGGATTTCGAGCCGAAAGGAGACCAGGCGACGGCGATCGCCGGCCTTGTCGAGAGCCTGAGCGAGGGCAATCGGTACCAGACTCTGCTTGGAGCGACCGGCACCGGCAAGACCTACACGATGGCGAGCATCATCGCCGAAACCCAGCGGCCGGCGCTCGTCCTCGCCCACAACAAGACCCTGGCCGCCCAGCTTTGCCAGGAGTTCCGGGCATTCTTCCCGGAGAACTCGGTCCAGTACTTCATCAGCTACTACGACTACTACCAGCCCGAGGCGTACATGCCGCAGTCGGATGTGTACATCGAGAAGGACTCGAGCACGAACGAGGAGATCGAGCGGCTGCGCCACGCCGCCACCCATGCCCTACTGGAGCGGCGCGACGTCGTGATCGTCGCCAGCGTGAGCTGCATCTACGGCCTTGGCTCGCCATCCGAGTACGCGGAGGCGGTTGTGACCTTCGAGAAGGGGATGGCTTTCGACCTGAGCGAGGCGCTCAAAAAGCTCGTGCAGATGCAGTTCACCCGCAACGAGATGGTTCTCGAGCGGGGCACCTTCCGAGTGCGAGGCGACACGCTGGAGATTCAGCCCAAGGACGAGGAGATCGTCACCCGGGTCGAGTTCTTCGGCGACACGGTGGAGCGGATTCGGCTGTTCGATCCCCTGACCCAGGAGGTGCTCGACGAGCCGACCAAGGTTTCGATATTCCCTGCCACGCATTACGTGACACCGTGGGAGCGGATCGACGATGTGATCGTGCAGATCGAGGGCGAACTCGAGGAGCAAGTGTCACTTTTCCAGGCGCAGGGCAAGCTGCTGGAGGCGCAGCGGCTTCGACAGCGCGTCGACTTCGACATCGAGATGATGCGAGAGGTCGGCTACTGCAACGGCATCGAGAACTACTCACGCTACTTCGATGGCCGCGAACCCGGCACTGCCCCCTACACGCTGCTCGACTTTTTGCCCTCAGACGCGATCGTCTTCGTCGACGAGAGCCACCAGACGCTTCCCCAGGTGCGGGCCATGTATAACGGCGACCGCCAGCGCAAGTCCGTGCTCGTCGAGTACGGCTTCCGGCTGCCTTCGGCGCTGGACAACCGGCCCCTGATGTTCGACGAGTTTCTGCTTCGCGTCCCGCAGCTCGTGTTCGTTTCGGCGACGCCGGGGCCGTTCGAAAAGGAGCACCAGGCGACCCAGGTCGAACAGATCATCCGCCCGACCTACATCCTCGACCCCGAGGTCGAGGTGCGGTCGACCAAGGGCCAGATCGACGACCTCATCAACGAGATTCAGAAGCGGGTGGCAATCGGCCAGCGGACCCTGGTCACGACGCTGACGAAGAAGATGGCCGAGGACCTAACCGGTTATCTTCAGGATTTGAACATTAAAGTTCAATACATTCACTCGAACGTACACTCCCTCGACCGGCCGGAAATTCTCCGCGACCTTCGGTTGGGCGTGTACGACGTGGTGGTCGGCGTCAACCTCTTGCGCGAGGGCCTGGACTTGCCGGAAGTCACCCTCGTCGCGATCCTCGATGCCGACAAGGAGGGGTTCCTGCGGTCTGAGACCTCCCTGGTCCAAACCATCGGCCGCGCGGCCAGAAACGTGGACGGCATCGTGATCCTCTACGCGGACACCGTGACGAACTCGATGCAGTACGCGATGGATGAGACGAACCGGCGCCGGGAGGTTCAGCGCCAGTACAACCAGGATCACGGGACCGCGCCGACGACCGTGGTCAAGGAGGTGCGCGGGACCGTTCGCGCCAGCGACGCGGTCGCCGAAGTCGTGGCCCAGTACAACTCCGGCACCCGCGAACGACTGGGACAGGACGGCTCGCCCATGCGGGTCGAGGATATCCCGCTGCTGGTCGACGCCCTCGAGAAGGAGATGAAGGACCTGGCCAAGCTCATGGAGTTTGAAAAGGCGGCCTCGGTCCGCGACGAAATCGTCGCCCTTCGCGCCATGCTCGGAACCAGTACCGGCAAGATCGGGCAGGGCAAGCGGCATCAGCCGCGGTCTTACGCGTCCCGACGCTAGATCGTGGGTCTTCCGAGCGCGGCGGTTCGCACGGTGAAACAAAACGCCTGATCGCCGTAGCGCTCGTTAAGGTAATGCAGGGCGTCGCCTTCGCCGTCGACGGTCGTCCCTTCGGCTCGGCAAAGGCAGTTGACCCGGTACTCGTCGCCGTTCGGCTCGACCACGATCACCTCGGCCACGACGCCCTCGGGCGTCTCGATTCGGCTGATCGCGCGGGCCGTTAACCCACTCATCATTGCTCTATTCATTATCACGTGGATTCAGCGGGCTTCGGCGCAGATCAACGTAAACTTGGCCCCAATGCCCGAGCTCCCCGAGGTCGAAACCGTCCGCCGAACCCTGGCCGCCGCCCTGAAGGGCAAGATCGTTCGAAGGGCCGAGTTTCCCGAGGACAGCATCGTCCAGAGCAAGCTGCCGCCGACCGCCCTTGTGCAGGCCGTCGAGGGCGCGCGGGTTCTCGACGTGCACCGAAAGGGGAAGTATTGGTGGATCGAGCTGGACCGCAAGCCATGGCTGTTCGGACACCTGGGGATGGCGGGCTGGATCAGGGAGATCGGGAGGGAGAGCATCCGGCTGCGGGAGCACGGGAAAGCCCCGTGGGAAGACGCGGAAGGAAACGTCCGGTTTCTCAAGATGCGCCTGGTGGCGGACGACGGCCGCGAGGTGGTGATGACCGACGGCCGACGCCTCGCCCGCCTCTGGCTTGCGGAGGGACCGCACGCTTCCAAGAACGTGGCCGCGCTCGGGCACGACGTGCTCGACCACCCATGGACGGTAGACGAGCTTCACGCGGTTCTGAGCAAGCGCCAAGCGCCCATCAAGGCGCTGCTCTTGGACCAGAGTCTGTTCGCCGGGGTCGGCAATTGGATCGCCGACGAGGCGCTGTTCCAGGCAGGGATCCGGCCCTCGAGGGCGGCCTCCACGCTGACGAGGAAGGAGATCGGGCGGATGCTGGAGGTGCTTGCCGAGATCGTCGGCTGCGCGGTGGAGTGCGGCGCCGACTCCTCGAAGTACCCGGCGTCGTGGCTGTTCATGCATCGCTGGGGCGGGAAGAAGGGGGTCGACGAGCTCGACGGCCATCCGATCCGGCGCGAACCGATCGGGGGGAGAACCACGGCGTGGGTGCCGGATTTGCAAAGGTAGGTGCGCTGCTGTTGGCCGCCGCGCTTGCTGTTTGTGGTTGTGGCAAGCGCGGATATGTGATGGCGGGCGTTGGCGTGCGGGCCCACTTTCTCGCACCGCCGGGAGCTCCGGTGACATGCCTGGGCGTCGTCGACATGGACACGCTCCGGACGTGGGGGCCGGATGGCGGGCCGGCCACGTTCTCAACTGCGGCGGCTACCGGCGTTAGATTTGCCCGTGAGGCAACCCTTCCCTACCGCGGCGTGACATTTGCCGTGCCCGGTTCCAGTTCGACGCCGCCAGACTTCAGCGCGGAGGTAACCGGTGAGCCGATCTCGCGTGGACCGGGTGTCGAATTCTCGACGACGACGGGAAATACCCAATACGACCTCGCCAGTAAGCGGTGGTTGATATGCGCCATCACGGCCTTCAAGCGCACGGACGCGCAGGTCGACGTTGTCATCGACGATCTGACCGGGCGTTGGTCGCCGGTCGTCAGCTTCAGGAACGTGGGTGGGCGACTGAGAGCCACCGGGTCCCCCGGTGGCCTCGTCAAGCAAGCCGAGCTCATTCCGTCGGCGCGCGGCGGGGCGGTTCTCGGGGTTCAGCTCCCGCCCAGCAAATCACCCAAGTGGATTCTGCTGTGCGCATCTGATCGGACGGGAAAGGCACTGCTCGGGGATGGGGCGAAGATGCACGCGCCGTCCGGTGCTTCGTGCAACCTTGAACTGGGCACACCGGCAGTTAATGTGGGGATGGTTACGGTTCGCGTGGGGACGCCGAGGCGGTTCCTCTTTCGCAACGTCAACCTGCAGCCGCGCTAGGGGCGACGGCGACGCCGCCCGCACCGTCTAACTTACCGGATGATCGTCGAACTGTCGGTAGAGAACCTGGCGATCATCGATCGTGCCGAGCTCGGGCTGGGTCCCGGGTTCACGGCGATGACGGGCGAGACGGGAGGCGGGAAGTCTCTGCTCATCGACGCCGTCGAATTGGCACTCGGCGGTCGGGCCGATACCGACCAGGTGCGCTCCGGAGCGCACCGGGCCGTGGTCGAGCTAGCGGTGGATGTGTCGAGTCGGCCGGAACTTCTGCGGCGCTGTTCGGAGCTCGGCGTGCCGGCCGAGGACGGGGTCATCCGTATTCGGCGCGAGGTGCTTGCGGAAGGGAAGTCTCAGTGCCGGGTGGGAGGGAAAGCGATCCCGGTCTCCGCGCTCAAGACCCTCGGCACGTACCTGGTGGACCTTCACGGCCAGCACGACCATCAGAGCCTGCTCGACCCGTCGCGCCATATCGGCTACCTGGACGGGTGGATCGGCGAGCCCGCGGCGCTGGCGGTCCAGGCAGTCGCCACCGAGTTCGAGGCGGTTCAGGCCATTGCCCGCAAGCTCAACGCGCTGCGGCACGGGCGGCGTGAGCTCGAGCAGCGGATCGACCTCCTGCGGTACCAGCTCAACGAGATCGATGAAGCGGCGCCGCAGCTTGGGGAGACCGAGGATCTTGAAGCCCAACTCGAGCGACTTCGGCACGCGGAGCGGTTATCCTCGGCCGCCTCGGATGCCGTCCTCCATCTCGTCGATGACGAGAACTCCGCGTACGACCGGGCCGCGGTCGCCGTCAAGGGTCTCGATGCGGTCGTGAAGCATGACCCCGAGTTGGAACCGCCGCTCGACGAGCTACGGGATGCGGTTCTACAGCTCCAGGAAGCGGCCCACACGCTTCGGGGCTACGCGGAAGGCCTCGACTCAGACCCGAAGCGACTCGATGCCGCTGAGGAGCGCCTCGAAGTGCTTCGGCGCCTTCGCCGCAAGTACGGCGATGACGAGGCGGCGGTGCTGGCGTTCGCGGTTGAGGCTCGGACCGAATTGGAAAGCCTGACGTTCGGCGCGGACGACGAGGAGGCGCTTGCCGACCAACTCTCGGAGCGCGAATCCAGGCTGGACGCCGAAGCGTCTGCCCTGACCCGGCTCCGAAGGGAACAGGCGACATCGTTTTCCCGGCTCGTCCAGGAGGCTCTTCGCGACCTCGCGATGGATAGGTCGGTTTTCGAGGTCGATTTCACCACGGCGGCGATCGACGCGAGCGGGGCCGATCGCGTCGAGTTCTTCTTCAGCGCCAACGCGGGCGAGCCGCCGCGACCGCTTGCCAAGATCGCCTCGGGGGGCGAGCTCAGTCGGGTGATGTTGGCGATCAAATCGGTGTACGCGGGCAAGGCGGGGGTTCCGACGCTTATTTTCGACGAGGTCGACGCCGGCCTCAGCGGTCGCGCCGCAGCGGCGGTCGCGCGGAAGCTGGAAGGGTTGGCCGAGCACTATCAGGTCCTGGTGATCAGCCACCTGCCGCAGATTGCGAGCCGGGCCAGCCGCCACTTCCGGATTGAGAAGCGGGAAAAGAGCGGACGAGCCGTCACCGAAGTGGTCGAGCTGTCGCCGACCGAGCGGGAGCGTGAGATCGCGCGGATGCTAGCCGGCGAGAGGGTAACGGATGCTGCGTTGGTGAATGCTCGGGAGTTGTTGGGGCGCGCTACCGGTAATTGACGAAGTTAACCGGGTATTCGAGGTCGAGCCCTTTCACGAACTGGATCGTCTTCTGAAGATCGTCTTTCGACTTTGCGCTCACCCGGACCTCTTCGCCCTGGATCTGGGCGTTGACCTTGAGCCCCTTGTCCTTGATCTGCTTGATCAGCGACTTCGCCTTGTCCTGGGCGATCCCGGTTTTGAAGATCAGCTTGGTCTTCACGCTGATCCCCGCCCCCGGTTCGAGCTTGGTCCAGTCGATCTGGCGCATGTCGATCCCCCGCTTTAGGAGTTTGCTCACGAGGATGTCCTTGAGCTGCTCCATGCGGAACTCGTCCTCGGCTATGAGGCCGATGTCGTCCTTGTTGTGGGTGATCTCCGCGTTGGAGCCCTTGAAGTCGTAGCGGTTGGCGAGCTCGCGCTGAGCCTGGTCGACGCCGTTTTTGACCTCCATCGCGTCCACCCGCGACACGATGTCGAACGAAAAGTCGGGCACTAGGACGCCTTCTCGAGATCGGCGGCTTCGACGAGCTGCATGAAGTGGGCGCTGAACTCGAGCTCTTCCTTCGTCATGGCCTTCTTCGCCTCTTCGCTGGCGTCGCTCATAAAGCGCTCGCGCATTCGCTCGGTCGAGCGCTTGTGGACGTCCATCGTCACCGCCGAAAGGGTCTTTTCATCGATCCGAACCGCAATCACGCCGCCGTCGTACACGTTCTGCACGGTGCCGACCAGGCCGGCCATGTGGGGGAAGTAGCGGTTCTTCTTGCGGTCTTCTTCGGTCACCGGTCGCGTAATGACGCGAACGCGGTCGCCCTCTTTCCACTTCGTTGCCATGAAGCCGGATTTTACCTGTCGGTGGCCCTTGGCCCCGAGCGGGCCAACTCCTGGACCGCATCGATCACCGCGTCCGCGCTGAGCCCGCAGTCCGCCCGAATGAGTGCCTGCGTCCCGTGCTCGACGAATGCGTCCGGTATCCCCAGGCACTTAATCGGTGTTTGCCGGCCGCTTGCGTCGAGGAACACCCGGACCCGCTCCCCGAAGCCGCCGGACAAGCACCCCTCTTCGATCGTCAGCAAGGCCCGCGACGAATCCGCGGCATCCAGGATCGCGGCGGCGTCGAAAGGTTTGAGGAACCGGGCGTTTAGCACGCCCACGTCGAGCCCGTCCTCGGCCAATCGTTGGGCCGCTTCCCAAGCCACCGAAACCATCGAGCCGGCCGCCACGATCGTCGCTGCCTTGCCGCGGCTCAACCACTCGGCGGTCCCGAGCGCGATGGGCGTGCGGCCCTCCGGAAGCCGGTCGTCGCCGGCGCCGCGCGGGTAGCGCACCGCGCTCGGCGAGTCGTCGTAGCGGGCCATCCAGTGGGTCATCTCGACCAACTCGGTCGTATCGCGCGGGGCCATGAGGACGATGTTCGGAATGCACGACAGGTAGGCGATGTCGAAGGCGCCGTGGTGAGTAGGGCCGTCGTCGCCTACGAGCCCGGCGCGGTCCATGAAGAAGCGCACCGGCAAGTTCTGAATCGCCACGTCGTGAAGCACCTGGTCGAAGCCGCGCTGCAGGAAGGTTGAGTAGATGGCGCAGAACGGCCGCAGTCCGCCCGCCGCCATTCCCGCCGCCAAGGTCACTGCGTGCTGCTCGGCGATGCCGACATCGAAATATCGATCCGGGAGCTCCTTCGAGAAGCCGGTAAGGCCGGTGCCGTCCGGCATTGCGGCGGTTATCGCGACCACCCTCTCGTCCGCCTCGGCGCAAGCGATCGCGGCCGCCCCGAACGCCTGGGTGTAGGTGACCGGACCGGCCGCCTTGGCCATGTCGTGTTGGGATAGATCGAACGGCACGACGGCATGCCATTTGCGGGAGTCCTCCTCGCTGACCTCGTACCCTTTGCCCTTCACCGTGATGGCGTGGACGAACACGGGGCCGTGCAGCTCGCGCACGTTTCGAAAGACTTCGATGAGGGTCGGCAGGTCGTGCCCGTCGACGGGGCCGATGTACTCAAACCCGATCTCCTCGAAGATCGTGCCAGTCGGTTCCGGCGCCAGGTAGTGGGTGATGCCGTGCCGGAAGCCGGCGGCCATGCGCGGGAGCGGCCCCGGAATGCGATCAACCACATCCTTGGCGCGTCGTGCGAGGTCCTGGAGCGTCGGGCGCGACCGGAGCTTGGCCAGGTAGTTCGTCAGCGCACCCACGTTGGGAGCGATCGACATGCGGTTGTCGTTGAGCACGACCGTGAGGTCGGTTTTGAGGCAGCCGGCGTGGTTGAGGGCTTCCCAGCTCATCCCGCTGGCGATGGCGGCATCCCCGCTTACGGCAACCACGCGCTCATCGGCGCCGAGTCGATCCCGTGCCAGCGCAAAGCCAAGGGCCGCGGAGATGGCGGTGCCGGCATGGCCGGCGCCGAAGAAGTCGTAGTCGCTCTCCGCGCGCCGCAAAAAGCCGCTCATCCCGCCGTACTTGCGCAGCGAAGGAAAGCGACCGAGGCGGCCGGTGAGCAGCTTGTGCGGATAGGCCTGGTGGCCGGTATCCCAAACGACCTTATCCTTGGGCAGCTCGAAGGTGGCGTAAAGTGCCACCGTGAGCTCCACGGTGCCGAGATTCGAACTGAAGTGGCCGCCGGTCTTGCTGACCTCCTGGAGGATGGCGCTCCGCACTTCGGCGGCGATCTCCACCAATTCCTTTTCCGACATCTTGCACAGGTCGGCGGGGGTGGCGAGGGCGGAAAGAAGCGGGTAGACGTTCTCCATAGCTCGTTTCGCTTATTGTGGAGTACGCCAAGAACCTGTATCGCGTTAGCGAGTGTCCGAACTGCAGGGTCTAGGTTCGCGAGGTACAGTGTCGTGCGGAGCGCCGGGACTAAAAGGAGTGGTATTCGAACCCAAACACATATTGCTCGTCGAGGATAATCCCGACGACGAGCAACTTACGCTTCGGGCGATGCGTTTGAGCGAAGTACCCAACGTCATCCGCGTGGCTCGAGACGGCGTGGAGGCGATCGAAGCGCTTCACGGCAGCAGTGCGCCGGCCCAACTGCCCGATCTCGTGCTGCTCGATCTGAAACTTCCCAAGCTGAGCGGCCTGGAAGTGCTTTCGAGGATTCGGTCCGAGGAAAGAACAAAGACCCTTCCGGTGGTCGTGCTCACGTCGTCGGACGAGGATCGCGACATCGTCGAAAGTTATAACTTAGGGGCCAATAGTTATATAAGAAAGCCGGTCGATTTCGACGAATTCATCGAAGTCGTCCACCAGCTTGGGCTCTACTGGCTGCGAATGAACCGTACCAGCAACCACAACCCCGGCTAGAAGCCGACGCGCGAGTTCTGGCGCCAAACCGCTAAAGCTTCGTCGGCGGTCATTCGAGTTGGGGGTAGAAGCTCGAGACACGGCGTCCCCTCCCATCGGGCGCGATCGAACCCACCGACCGCGGCCTGCATCGGTGCTTGAGGATCTCCGAGCTTGGCTCCCGGCTGAACCAAGTTGCCCCGCAGAACCCACTGGCACAGGCCCAGTAAGAAGCGGATGGCATTCTCCTCGGCCACTTCCGAAACACCGAGAATCTCGAACTCCGGCAACGTGAGTTTTTGCATGCCGAGCGTGTACACGGAGAGGCCTGCATCGTCGCCGGCGACCTTGACGGCGACGAGGTCCCGAACGTCAAATGCCGGATCGCCGAGCGTGGGATGCAGAGCGTCCTGAGGCAACATGTATCGTTGCGAAATCGGGTCGGCAACCACCCCTTCGGAGAGCGATGCCAGCCGCACGCAGACCGAGAGCAGAAACTGGAGCGCGGGAAACACCGCCGGGTCGTGGGACTTGAAACGGAACTGGACGAGGTTCCATGTTCCGCGGAGGCGCGCCAGTAGCTCGGGATCGGCGCCGGCGGCAAGATCGCTGCGGGCAAACGCCTCGGGATCGTAGCCGGCC
Organism: Fimbriimonadaceae bacterium; assembly: GCA_035295605.1. GTDB lineage: Bacteria > Armatimonadota > Fimbriimonadia > Fimbriimonadales > Fimbriimonadaceae > DAIDHV01. The sequence continues at coordinate 14,207 of DATGIR010000299.1, forward strand.
TCCTCCTTGCTCACCACGAGCATCTGGAGCACGGTCTTCCGGTCCTTCGTCGTTACCGCGTAGGCCCCTTTGTGGAGGGGCTCGCTGAGCTCTTGCTTGGTCGCCTCAGTAGCGAGCGGCGCACCAAAGCCGGGCACCGCACCCCCGTCGCCGCCGGGGTTGACCACCGCGAGGATGGGCGGCAACACCGAGCTCGAGGCGAGAACGGATAGATAGTAGTCCTTGTCGATCCCGAAGCCCGGGTTCTTTGGCTTGGAAAAGCGAAGCACGTCAGCTACTCGTCCGGGGAAGAAGGGCCTTGCGGGCCAGCCGCCCCCAAAGGCCGGGAACGAGACCCAGGGGCCAGGCGCCAGGGCTCCTCAGCCAAACCGCCCGAACCGGGTCGCGCACCCCATCGGCTTCGAGGTGGTCCACCTTTGCCGCCTCATAGGCGACGAGCCCAAAGACGTCGACGGCGCGAAGCGCCGTCACCGGACCGCTCTGGAGGTCGACTTGCTTTGGCACCCGTACCGTGATCCAGAGGCGCTTGAGGCGCTGACCCACCCCCGTCGCCCATCGGGCGATCTCGTCGCCTTCGTAAAAGGCGATGTAGAACGAGCAGATGGACAGGGCGAAGAGCGGAATGTTCATCGCGTACTCGATGTAGCCGTGCATCAGGAGTCCGGCCAGGAGAACCCACTTTCGGGCCGGCCGCCAGAACACGATCGTTCCCAGCGCCAGCTCGGTGAGGAGCGTTCCGTAGGTCAGCACGGGTACGAACAGCCGAGACTGGAGGAACGGCGGCACCCAGAAGCGATGAAACTCGTTTAGGTGGGCTGGGAACCAGGTCGCGGTCCCACTCCGCCAGCGATCGCCGTCCATCTTCACCCACCAGGTGGTGAAGTAGATGAGGGCGAGGTTGAACGCGATCACGCGTTGAGGCCAGACGGAAATGAGCACCGGGCCGGGCTTGAAGCGGCCCCTCCAGAGGCCTATGAGCCGGTCGAGCGAGCAGGCCTTTCCGGAGGGCGCGATCGCCATGTAGATCGCACCGATGCGAAGGACGTTGTCGCCGCCGTGAAGGATGATCGCATTCCGATGCTGGAGCGTGACAACCCCGATCGCGAGCAGGATCGAACTCACGCGCGTCCAGAGCCCGAGCGTGGTGAGAAACGCGCACAGGATCAGCACGATGTAGAACGTCAGGAACACGTTTGTGCTCGTCACGTTTGCCATCACGTCGATCCGCGGTACTTGAAACTTCAGGATGTAGACCTGATTGAAAAAGTAGAAGTCCCGGGCGATCGGGCCGAAGTAGCGGTCGTTGACCGCCATCGGCGTAAAGCCGCGCTCCGTGAACCAAGCATCGAAGAAGGGCAGGATCAGGAGCAGGTTGGCGAGGTTGGCGAAGCCGAGGAGGATTCGGAAGACGCCGATCGTCGTCGCCGAGCCGGTCGCAAACCAGTAGCGGTCGATGTCGCGCCATGTCTCGGCGAGCCAGGACGGGGCCTTGACGCCCCCCGCGGGAAGGGTGGCCACTACTCCTCACCTCGCAGGTCTCGCTGCAGCTTCGCATTGTCGACCGGATAGCGGAAGTATTCGTAGCTCTTATAATCGGTCGGCTGAGGCTTGTCCGGCGGCATGATTTCGAGCCAGTGACGGCGAAGGTGCACCTCGACCACCGGGTTGTTCGGGTCGGTGGTGCTCAGGAGCGCGACCCGTTGGGCGAACGCCGGCCAAACGTAGGCGTTGGCATCGTCGTGGGCCCGCTCGTAGAACTTGCGAAACCGCTCCATGAAATACTTCTGGCCGATCCCGAGGTCGAACATGCGCGGGTATTGGTAGATCTTCCGCGAGCCGTCCTTGTAGATCACCTCGGCGTCGCCGTACCAGTCGATGTTCGCCGGATTCGGGGCGAACATGTCCCAATACTGCCAAAGGCCGGTTGGCATGTCGTAATACTTGATCAGCGACGTGCGCAGCCTAGTCTGGTTCAGCACGCGAACGCCGTCGTTCAAGCTCTTGGTGAATTCCTGAAAGCTCCCTGTTTGGAGCTTCCACTGCTGCCGGCCGTTCTTGTAGGCCTCGGGCGGGTTTGGAACCGCCCAAATCGTGATCGCGACAAGGTGGAACGCCACAAACGCCTTGACCCACGGGGAGACCCGGATCTGCTTCGGTGCGTCGCTGGGCGGACCTAAGCTCGCCGCATCCGCCGAGTCCGGCGGTTTGGCGTTTTTGGTGGGGGTGATGGTGCGGCTCATTCAACTCTTCGTGCCGCGACGCGCGGCCAACCCCTCCCCTGGTTCCTACTACTGCTCTATCTCAATGAAGACGGGTTCGAGCTCCTTGGAGAGTTCGGGATTGCCTCCGATCGCCTCCCGGAGGTGGCGGGCGAGTGCCCGGGCTTCCTCCGTGTGTCCGGCGCGGGCGGCGGCGAGCGCGAGGTTGACGTGGATCGGCAGCGACTGTGGGTTGTTCTGCGAGGCGAAGCGCATCAGGTCGTACGCCTCGTCGTTGCGCCCCTGGCCGTTTAGCGCGGAAAGCAGCTCGCCGTACCCCGGCTCGCAGCCCGGGAAGAGCTCGAGCAAGCGTCGCGCGGCGGCTTCGGCTTCGGTGCTCTCGCCAAGCCGGTTGTGTGCGGCGGCAAGGAGGGCCCACAGCTTCCAATAGTCGGCCAGCCAGTTGCGGAGAGGCTTCAGGTCGCGTATGGCGCCCGCGTGGTCGCCGCTCTCCATCTTGGCTTCCGCGTTCTGAACGTTTTCGACCCGCTTCGGCTGCTCCAGCTCGATCTGCCAGGCGAGCGTCTGGGCGCGGGTGTTCGGGTCGGGATTGCTGGCCAGAACGTTTCGCAGCACTTGCGGGATCTCAAATTCGCGGTTCGCCTGCTGCAGTGTCTGCGCGTACTCCAGGAGGACCTGTACGTCGTTCGGCGCCACGTCGAGGCAGTCCTCATAGAAGTCCATCGCCCGGTCAAGCTCGCCTTTCTGGACGAGGAGCGGCGCATAGAATCGCTTGACGAAGGATTTGTCCTCCAGAATCGACAGGGCATCTTCGAACGCCCTTTCTGCCTCCTCCGTCCGTCCCGCCTGAAGCAGCGAGAGCGCGTACTTGGCATGGGCCTGGGAGCTCTGAGGGCTCTTGTCGATCACGCCCTTCCAAAGCCCGGGAACCTCGTGCTCGCGATTCGTTTGGGTGAGAACGTTCGCGAGGTAGTCCATCGAGGGCTTGTCGTCATCCTCGAGGTCGATCGCCCGGCGGAAGTTGCGCTCGGCGTTGACGGGCATGCCGCTGGCGAGCTGGGCCATACCGAGGCGAACGTAGAGGGCAGGGTCGTCCGGTCGCTTGGCAACCGCCTTTTCAAACTGCTCGGCGGCGCGCCCCGGCTCGTTGATCGACTGGTAGGCCTCGCCGAGGGCGAAGTTCGCGGTGAAGTCGTCCGGATGAAGGTCGGCGAGCTCCAACAGGCGCTGCTCGATGGGTTGGAATGTGCCTAGGCGTCGAGCGACCGCGGCCCGGCACAGGCCGATCAGCGCCTGGTAGGGGCCGTCGAACTCGGGGTCCTCCTTGGCCGCCTCGAGGAGCATATCCATGGCCGGCTCGGCGGAGAATTCGAGGACGGTAGGGCCGTTCGCCTGTTGGACGTACATGAGCGCGTCGTACGCCTCAAGGAACTTCAGGAAGACCCGGGGGTTGTCCGTCCCGAAGTCCATCTTCGCGAAATCGACCCCATCCTTGGGCGTCGCCTTGGTGTGGTTGGCGATCTCGACGATCATGCCGCGAAGGGTGTCGAAGAGCGTGTCCGGGGTGAACGTGAAAGTCTTCGAGAAGATAGGCTCGGCGTTGTTCGGCTCGTGAAATCGAAGCGTGGCCTCAAACGACTCGTCGCCCGTCTTCTTGAGCAAGCCGTCCATCGCCAGTTCGGCGCCGGTCTGAGTGAAGAGATCCGCAATCCACTTCGGTTCGAGCAGATCCTCGGAGATGTTGACCATGGCGACCCGGTTGACGCCTTCCTGCTCGACTTGGGTGAGGAGGCTGATCGTGTTGACCTCGATGTCGCCCGCGGTTCGTACCGCATCGCTCGCAAAATTCGATATTTGGCGACCGAGCGCGGGTGAAGTCCCTTCGCTTGCGTTGAAGGGCAACACGACCAGTTTCATTGCGCGAAGGTTACCCGCGAGGCCTCGCGGCTCACTGGAAGGTGAAAACGACCTTTCCGGCCTTCCCGGCGTTCATCAGTTCCATCGCCACGTGGAACTCCGTGTAGGGCATTTCGTGGGTGATGACCGGCTCCAGAACGAGCTTGCCCGACTGGAGAAGCTGCTGCATCGTGGTCCACGTGTCCCATAGCCGCCGGCCAACGATGCCCTGGACGTCGACGCCCTGGAAGATCAGGGTATTCACGTCGACCGGGAGCGGGGACGTGGCGTACACGCCGAGTAGGGAGATGCGGCCCCCCGGCCGAACCGTGTCGACGGCAAGATCGAGCGAAGAGGCGTGGCCGGACATCTCGAGAACGCCGTCGACGCCTCCGGGCGCCTGGCGGGAGAGGATCCCACGGACGTCATCGCGTTTGGGGTTCAAAACCAGATCGACGCCGATCTGGTGAGCCAGCTCGATACGGTATGGGCTGACTTCGGTGGCGATAACTTTGGCGGCGCCCAGCGCCTTGCAAACGCTCGCGGCGAAGAGCCCGATCGGGCCCATGCCGGTGATGAGAAGGGTCTGCCCTTCTACGGGGCCGGCGGTCGCGGTGTGCACCGCATTGCCGAGGGCGTCCTGAAACCCGGCGATTCGGGGTGGGATCGAACGGTCGGTATGGACGGCGTTCGTCGCCGGGATCACCGCGAAGGGACGGAAGCCGCCGTCGACGTCTACGCCGAGTATTTGTGTGTTGACGCAGACGTGCCCTTGCCCGCTGAGGCACTGCTTGCATCGCCCGCAGACGATGTGCGATTCGCTGGCCACGAAGTCGCCCGGCTGGTGGGTGGTGACGCCGGGGCCCACCTCGACGACCTCGCCGCAGAACTCGTGTCCGATTATTCGCGGCGGATGCACCCGGGAGGCCGCCCAGGCATCCCAGTTGTAGATGTGGAGATCGGTGCCGCACACTGACGCGGCTTGGACACGGATCTTCACCATCCCCGGCGCGGTCTCCGAATCGGGCACGTCGATGATCTCGACCCCTGGCTCGGATCGCACCTTTGCGATGGCTTTCACGGGGCAATATTCTACATTCGCCACCGTGGGGCGCGCTCAGAACGTCGAAAGCGCGCGCTGGGCGGTTGCCTCGGATGGGAACACGGGCAGCCAGGGCTGTAGCGGCTCGGCCTCGAGCGCCCGGGCGAGGCCGGCCTCGCCCCCTTCAAGAAGCACGGCGCCCAGACCGATCAGTGCCCGGCGAGCGGGTTCATCGGCCCGTGGCCACGGCTCCGCGCTGACAAGAACCCGGCCCAAGCGGCGGCGTAGGGCCTCGGTGGCGCCGTGCCAACTTCCGCCTTTCTTGAACCTCGCGTGGCCCACATACGCGGCCTCGGCGAGCGCATAGATCAGGGTGTTGCGCTCCATGGCGCCCGCGGTGCTGAAAACCTCCCGCGGCGGCCAAAGCGATACGTGAAGGGTGCGGCAGTCGGCGCTTCGCCTCGCCCCCCAGCGCACGCCGAGACCGCAGGGCCAAACCTCGATGAACGCGTCCGAGGCTCCGACCGCGCGATCGATTCCCGGGGCTCCGCCCGAAACGACGACTCGGCCGGAACCGGTGGCGGCGAGAACGGCTTCCGTGGCCGCGCGAAAAGACCTGGCCGGCGGGCGGCGCGAGCCCACCACCGCCAGGGTTGGTTCGAGGAGGAGGCCGGGCTCGCCGCGAATGTAAATGGCGGGAGGTGCGGCCGCCCCAAGCTTCTCGACCCACCCTCGCGGGTAGTAGCTCGACGCCGCCGTGATTGCGAGCTCGGATTCGAGGAGGCGGGCGGCGTGCTCCCACGCCTTCCCGTTGAGGGAGGCGGCCTCGGTGGAAAACCCGGCGCCGCGCAAGGCGTCGGCGGTGTCGGCGGGGCCTACGACGGCAGCGCGACGGAGAATGGACAGCACCGCGGGCCAAGCGCGAACGTGCGGCTCAACCGGGCGCGGGAGGCCCCGGAGGTATAACGCGGCCAACGCGGGCTCGATACCCGACACCCGTCTAGTATACCAAGGCGTAATTAGCCGACGAACTTGTAGCCGATGCCGCGGACAGTGAGAATCCGTTCCGGCTCATTCGGATCGGTTTCAACGCGGGTGCGCAGCCACCGTACGTGGACGTCGACGGTCCGCGAGGAGACGAATGCGTCCTTGCCCCAGACCCGGTCCAGGAGAATCTCACGCGAAAAGACTTGGCCGGCATTGCGCATGAGAAAGTGGAGGAGCGCGAACTCACGCGGTGAGAGCTCCAGAAGCTTTCCGTCGATCCAAGCTTCATGACGCCGGGGATCGACCTTGAGATTGCCTCGCTCGACGATCTCGGGAAGCTGGTCACCCGAGGCCCGACGCAGAACGGCTCGAACCCGCGCGACCAGCTCGTTCAAGTTGAACGGCTTGACGATGTAATCGTCGCCGCCAAGCTCCAACCCGCGAACGCGGTCCGACTCGGCTGCCTTGGCGGACAGGAAGATGATAGGAGTGGAGGATTCGCGCCGGATGGCCCGGCAAAGTTCGAGGCCGGAGCGCTGAGGGAGCATGATGTCCAGGACGAGCAAGTCCGGCTTGACCCGCCGGACCAAGCGCATCCCGTCCTCAGCCGATTCGGCGGTGAAGACGGTGAAGCCTTCCTTACGGAGCTTGGTTTCGATCGTTTCGACGATCGCGGGTTCATCGTCGATGACGAGAACCTTCATCTGCCTGGTGCTGGGCACAGCCGTTGTAAACGTGTCGATTAACGCCATCTTGGACTCGGCAGCGGGCTCCGACCCTCCGCCGTCATTGTTTTAGACGTCGAACGTTAACGTTGTGTAAAGCGCTAATTGGCGATGATCTCCACATTCGCCCGCGGCACGACGACGTCCCGCGCGTCCGCGAGCTTGGCTTTCAGGACGCGCACCTCGGTCCCGGAATCGACCACGACGAGTTGGGAGGGCAGCTCGGTCACGGTGCCTAGCTGGCCAAAGTAGGGCTCCCGGATGACTCGGATCGGGGTGCCGATCGTGAGCTCGAAGCTTTGACGTGAAACGGCCGACTTGGGGGCGTCGGCAGCGAGGGGAGCGATGACCTCCGGCCGAATGACGCCGGCCCTAATCTGAGTGGCGCCGTTGATGCTGGCGTGGCGGCCCTCGAGCGTCTTTAAGAGCTCGAAGGTTCGGGCGGCCATCGCGAGGAACCCGAATCCCTCGGTGACGACAAGGGTGAAGGGAAGGTTCTCCTGACCGGTGATCGCGACTCCGATGTCGTAGCCGAGCAACTTGATGAGATCCGCATCCCGTACTCCGCCGGTGACGATGCCGGCGATGCCGACGGTGCCCGCTTTCGTAAGCGCGTCCGCGGTAACGCCGCTGCCTCCGACCAGAAATTTGCCGGCATCGGTCGGCTGAATGTCGGCCGCATCCAACGGCTTGTCGGCGCCCGAAACCGCGACCCGGATGACGCCGGTCCGCTCGCCGCCGACGCCGAAGATGCCCTGGACCATCGCGCAGCGCGTCTCCACGATCGCGCCCTCGGCGGGGAGGATGTCGACGATCTTGCCTTCGATGTAGGCATCGATCTCGACTGGGATCGGAGGCTCGCGGACGAGCATGTTGCCGGTGACCGTGGAGATGCTGTCCACGGTTCCCGTGAACTCGCTAATGACCTGATGCTTGAACCGCCCGAGGAACCCCTTGCTCTCGGCGATTACTTGACCCTTCTCGATCGGGTCGCCGGGCTTGAGCGGGGACTGCGATTCGGCATCCTTGGCCTCGACGCCGAGCTTCTCGGCGAATTTGATGGTTTGAAGGGCGCCGGGCAGCAGAGCACGTGCAACGGGTGTGTTCGGGAGGACGGGGTCCCCGTCCTTGACCAACACTTCGCCTTTGATGGGGAGCCGACGGATGCGTCGAACGACGATGTCACCGCTGACGGTGAGCCCGGGAGTGTATGCGCCTGCCACGTGAGAGAAACCTTGCCGGCGCCACCGCGCCGGGCGCAAAGTCTACTTCACACCCGGATGTGGGAGACTGACGCGTGATGATCCTGTCTGCGCTCCTTGGCCTCGCTTCCGCCGTCTCGCACCGACCTCCCGCCCCGGCCGTGCTCCACGAAACGAAGGAGCAGAGGGACGCACGCATGGCATGGTTCCGCGAGGCGCGGTTTGGGATGTTCATCCACTGGGGCCTGTACTCGGTTCCCGCCGGGCAGTGGCAAGGGAAGGATTACAACAACGCCGCCGAGTGGCTTCAGTACAGCGCGAAGATCAAGCCTGCCGACTACGAGCCGCTGCAGCAGAAGTTCAATCCGGTGAATTTCGACGCGACGAAGTGGGTGCGGATCGCCAAAAGCGCGGGGATGAAGTACATCGTCATCACCAGCAAGCACCATGAGGGCTTCGGCATGTGGCCGAGCAAGCAGGGGACCTGGAATATCGGCCACACCCAGTTCCACCGCGACCCGCTGAAGGAGCTCGCCGCGGCCTGCAAGAAGGAGGGTCTGAAGCTCTGCTTCTACCACTCGATCATGGATTGGCACCATCCGGATTACATTCCGCGACGCCCATGGGATGACCGGCCGGTCACGGTACCGAACCTGGACAGCTACGAAGCGTACATGAAGGCGCAGCTCAAAGAGCTGCTCACCGAGTACGGGCCAATCGGCATCCTCTGGTTCGACGGCGAGTGGGAGGACACCTGGACCCATGAGCGCGGCGTGGAGCTGTACAACTACAGTCGCGGGTTGCAGCCGAACATCATCGTCAACAACCGGGTCGACACCGGCCGCTCCGGCATGAGCGGCGGCGCCCCTCCCGAGAACGTCGGCGACTACGGGACGCCCGAGCAGACGATCCCCGCCAACGGGATTCCCGGCAAGGATTGGGAGACCTGCATGACGATGAACGACACGTGGGGCTTCCACTCGACCGACCACAACTGGAAATCGCCGGAGACGCTGATTCGCAACCTCGTCGACATTGCCAGCAAGGGCGGCAACTACCTGCTCAACGTGGGCCCGACATCGCTCGGCGAGATTCCCCCCGGCAGCGTGGACCGGTTGGCTCAGATGGGGAAATGGACCCAGGTGAACGGCGACTCACTCTACGGCACTTCCGCCGGGCCCTTTCCGAAGCAGCTCCACTGGGGCCGGGTAACGCAGCGGCCGGGCAAGCTCTACCTGCACGTGTTCGACGCGAGCCAACCGATCCTGCTTGCCGGCCTCAAGAATCCGGTTGGACGGGTCTACGAGTTGGCGAACCCGAAAGTGGCGTTCTCGGTGAAGGGTTCCGACCTCGGGCCGGTGGTGGATTTGGGCGGCACGATCCTGCCCGACAAGATCGACACGGTGCTCGTAGCCGAGATCCAGGGCCCCCCCCAGGTCGAGCCGGTGATGCAGGTCTCGGACGCGAACGGCAACATCCGGCTCGACTGCCTCGACGGCGAGATTCACGGCGATACGCTGGCGTACGAAGCGTCCAAGCGTGCGCTGGGGTTCTGGACCAACGCAGGCGACTCGGTGAGCTGGCACTTCCGGATGGCGTCCGGGGGTCAGTTCCGGCTGAGCATGCTGGTGGCGTGCGATCCGAGCACCTCAGGCGGGACCTTCGCGGTTTCGATCGGCGGACAAACGCTTTCGGGGACGGTTCCGGCGACCAAGGATTGGGGCACGTTTGTTCGCTTGGATTTGCCGGACGTGACGCTTCCGGCGGGCGGCGATTACATCTTGGTCGTCAAGCCGATCAAGCTGGGCAGCTTTGCGCTCATGAACCTTCGCTCCGTGACCCTGGCGCGCAAAGGTTGAGGTCTCACTTGGTGACGCGAGAAACCGGAGGGCACGCCGCAGGGATGTCAAAACTGGTGCTCATTCCACGGGTTTCCGACTGACTTCGTCCGCCGTCGTCCTTCAGGTCCGCTCCAACCGAGTAGAACCGAATCTCGGTTTCATCCTGCGTCATCCGGAGTTTTTCGCCGTCGAACGGGTCGATCCATACGCCCTTGAGGTCGGAGATCTTCTTCGGGTATCGGCCGGTCCGCGCCTTTAGCAAGACCGCCTCGAGGAGGGCCGCCACCGTGATCCGGTTCGCACGATCCCGTAGCATCTGCTCGCCGATGTGGGTGAACACCGGGGCGATCATTCCGCGGTAGGCGCTCGTGATGCTCTTGTCGCGCTCGACCTTTCGCTCGAGCTCCTTCAGGTCGGCATCGAGCTTCCGGAAGTCCTTGCCGTCCCGCATCGCGATATCGCTCCGTTCAACGCACGTCTGTATCACCTTGCCGCCCATAACCCGTTCGAAGAGGCCGGTCGGCCGCCCATCGCGCTGAAGCCTTCTGGGATCGACCGGCGGAAGCGAAGCCCCGCCTCCGCTGCTTTGCTGCATGACGCGGCTTCGAAAGATCGACCCGTTGCGAAGGATCGTGAGCCCCATGTAGGCCTCACCCCGCATTGACAGGGCGAAATCCGGCTCGTCGGTCATCTTCCGAAGCGTTTCCCGGAGGCTCTCGAGGGAAGCCGGCTGGGAGCGCTCGATGTAGATGACGTGCTCGGCGGCCGTCATCACAAGTGCCCGGATCGAGATCTCCACCAGCATGGCGATGAGGGTGGGCTCCTGGCCTACGAGCGTGCCCAGGCGCCAAGACGTGGCCAGATCGTCGTTGCAGGCGCGTGGGTTTCCGCTATGCGCTTCGAGCATCGCTCGGAGAAGCAGTAGCCGCACGAGCGTCTTGGCCCGCGCCATCTCGGGGAAGAGGATCTCGGGTCCCATGTCCCAATCGCGATGGAAGTCGGCGAAGGACATCCCGGCGGCGCGCTTCGCGAGGGCGAGGATTCCGGCGTACTTCTTGACGACCGCCGACGAGGCGAACTCTCCGTTCATGGCATCCTTCCACGCCGTGGTCGTGTCCGTTTGGGATTTGGTGAAGGAAAGGTCGTAGCTCAGGCGGGAGATGAGCGGTCCCGCATTCAAACTTTCCGGCAAGCCTCGGTCTTGGGACACCTCGCCTGCGGTCCAAGGAAGCCCGCGCTTCCGATACTCGACGAGCTGATGATCGAGACCGTCGCGCCCGTTGATGAGCCCCCAAATCGGCACGCCGACGCCCAGGCAACACAGAAGCGAAAGCCCGAGCCCAATCCAGAGGAGTGTCTTCCTTCCCGATCGCATTCGATTCCGGCCCGCCCTGACCGGCTCAATTGATTACGACGGGGCTGCGGCCCGGTTAAGTTGCCGGCTGCCGATTTCCGTTCGGGAATAGACTCTGGGTCGTGCTCGCGTTCATGGCCACAATCGCCTCACTCCCCACCGTGACAGGCCCGTCGCCGACTTCCAACCTGAGCCTGAGCGCGCCGATCAAGACCTGGGATGAGGCCGTGCCCTTGGGCAACGGCATCATGGGCGCCCTTCTTTGGGGCGAGGGCAACCAGATCAAGGTTTCGCTCGATCGAGGAGACATTTGGGACCTGCGCGAACAGGGGCTTACGGTGAGCCCGGCATGGACGTACAAGCACCTACAGGAGCTGATCCGGGCCGGCGATCAGGCTGAAATCGTCCACCTCTTCGACTCCCCTTACGACAAGCCGAACCCCACGAAGCTGCCCGGAATCCGCCTGGAGGTGACGCTCGATCCAAGATACACGGCCCAGCGGTTCTCGCTCGACCTCGCGCGGGGCTTGAGCCGGATCGAGGTCGACCACGGCGAGGGCTCGTTCGTCATCGACCGCGCCAACCCGGTGCTGATCGGACGCGTCTCGGCGCCGGTCGACAAGCTGAGGCTGGCGGGTTCGGCCGCCGTCGCCAAGCTCGGCTTGGCCTCGCCGACCTTTGGGTCGGACAAGACGGGGACGTGGGTGACGCAGGTGGCATCCAAGGGGCTGGAGTACACGGCGTTCGCGGCCTCCCGCAACGTCAAGGATGCCACGGAAATTGCGGTCGCGTTCGCGACGAACGCTCACAATGCGGATTCGCTCCGTGAAGCCCGACGAATGGCGACCGAGGCGCTCCGCCGCGGCTACGTGAGTATTGAGGAGTCTGTCGGCAAGTGGTGGCACGGCTTTTGGTCGGCGTCAAGCGTCCGGGTGCCCGACATGAAGATCCAAGCTCAATACGACCTCGCGATGTACCTCTACGGCGCGGGGGCCCGAGGCGGAGCACCACCGATTGCGTTACAAGGGCTGTGGACCGCCGATAACGGTGGCCTACCCCCATGGAAAGGCGACTTCCACCACGACCTGAACACCCAGCTCACGTATTGGCCGTACCTGGCGTCCGGCCACTGGGACGAGGGGCGGGCCCTGCTTGACTTCCTGTGGCACGAGCGGCCGCGATTCGAGGAGTTTGCGCGCGAGTTTTACGAGTCGCCCGGACTGGCGATTCCGGGCGTCGCGGCGCTGGACGGCAGCCCGCTGGGCGGCTGGGCGATGTATTCACTTTCCCCGACAATGGGTCTCTGGATCGCACTCGCGTTTGTCGACTACTGGCGCTACACCGGCGACGCCAAGTTTCTGAAGTCTCGCGCCTACCCATTTTGCAAAGCGTTGGCGGCCTGCGCCCAGGCGTTACTCGAGCCAGGAGACGACGGGAAGCTTCGCTTGCCGACATCCTCCTCGCCGGAGATTCACGACAATTCGCTGGATGCCTGGCTCAGGCCCAACTCGAACTTCGATCTGGGTGTTCTGAAGACCTTTTTCGACGCGCTTTCTGAGATGGCGGCTGCGCTGAAGCTGCCGAACGACGTCGTCGGCTGGAAGGGCTTGTCGGCGAAGTTGGAGCCGTTTCACCTGAGCCGCGAGGACGGCGGCCTCGCGATCGACGCGACTCAAGACTTACAGGAGTCGCACCGGCACTTCTCGCACGTGGTGGCGATTCATCCGTTCGGGTTGGTGAACGTCGAGAGCGGCGAGGCGGATCGGAAGGTGATCGAGGCGTCGCTCGCGAGGCTCGAAAAGCTCGGAACTCAGGGCTGGTGTGGCTACAGCTTCGCGTGGATGGCCTGCATTCAGGCCCGCTGCGGCCGCGCCGGCGAGGCACTGAAGAACCTCTCGATCTACGCGGACGCCTTCGTGCTTCGAAACGGCTTCCACGCCAACGGGGATCAATCCGGCAAGGGCTACTCGGGCTTCACCTATCGCCCGGTCACGCTCGAGGGAAACTTCGCCGCCGCCCAAGCGGTTCACGAGATGCTTCTCCAAAGCTGGGGCGGGAAGGTGCGGGTTTTCCCCTCCGTGCCTTCGGCCTGGCAGGATGTCTCGTTCTCAGACTTGCGGGCCGAAGGTGGCTTCACAATTTCCGCGGAGCGCCGAGCCGGAAAGACCGTGCGGGTGACCGTGACGGCGCTGCACGGCGGAGAGCTTCGCCTGAAGTGCGACACGACCTTAACCTGGACGACGCCGGCCGGCCCGCAATCGGGCGACCATCTCGATGTCGCGCTTAAGCCCGGGCAGCAGATAGTGGGTTCTAGTTTTCAGTTTTTAGTTGCTAGTGGCTAGAGACTAGTGGCTTGTCAACGAGCCGGACTCCCTGACTTCCTAACGGTCCTGACCGCGCCGCAGGCGCCCTGACTCCCTGACCGCGCCGCAGGCGCCCTGACACCCTGACCTTCCCGCGTAGTTACGGCCCGAACGCGGCAGCGTTCGCGACCGTCAGCTCGAATGGCTTCACGTCGGCGCTCGAAGTGCCGACATACACGATATAACGCCCCGGCGTCACCAGCCAGTGATGCCCCGCCGAGTCCCACGTCGCCAGTTCGCTCAGCGGAATCATCGCGCTCACATGCCCGGCCTCACCTGTCGCCAGCGAGATCCGCGAGAACGCTTTCAACCGCTTGACCGGCTCGCCGGGGCCAGGCCGCTTGGGGCCGACGTAGATCTGCACCACCTCAGCTCCGCCGTAGGATTTGCCTGTGTTCTTAACCCCGGTGGAAACCCGAATCTCGTCGCCGACCATCGACACCCTCGTGTCGGTCAAGGCGAACGTCGTGTAGGAGAGACCAAACCCGAACGGGAAGAGCGGCTTTTGGTGCATTGTGTCGAACCAGCGATAGCCGGTCAACAGCCCTTCCGTGTAGGCCACATGGTGGTTCACGGGCGGGTACGCGTCGGCGTAGTAGGTGCCCGCCAGCTTCTCGGGAAACGTGGTCGGCAGCTTTCCGCTTGGGTTCACATCGCCGCTGATGATGTTGGTCAGGGCGAGGGCGCCCTCCTGTCCCGGATACCAAGCCTCGAGGATCGCGGCGACCTTTCCGACCCAAGGCGCAATGTTCACGCCAGCTCCCGAATTAAGCACCAGGATGACCTTCTTGCTGTGTGCCGTGACCGCGTTAAGCAGCAGCTGTTGCTCGTACGGCAGGTCGAACGGGCGGTCGTGCCCTTCGCCCTCCAGCGCGGGGTTGAAGCCCACTTGAACCACGACCGCATCGGCCTTCGCGAGGGCGGCATTTAGGGCCGGGTTGTGCTCGATTTTGCTGAGCTCCACCAGACCGAAGGCCGCAATCGCTTCACCCGTCGCTTGGTAGTACTCGACCTTCACTTCGTGCTTTCCGGCATCCAGGCGAATCCGGCTGATGTCGGTGGTGTCGCCGTGATCGTCCCAGTGGTCGATCACCTTCTTGCCATCGATGAACACGCGAATCCCGTCGTCGCTGCGGGTGATGGCGAGATACTCGCCGGCCACGTCGTAATGCACGTGGCCGACCCAGCGGGCCGAAAAGTTCTCCATCCCGGCCGGGCTCGGCCGGCGCGGGGTCCACACGTGGTTGATCCTCGTCTCGGTCTGGCTCTTCACCGGCTCGCCCTCCAGCGCCTTGCCCTTGAAGTAGCTTGCGGTCAGGTCGCCG
>DATGIR010000300.1:0-9408 GCA_035295605.1 Fimbriimonadaceae bacterium
CCAGTTCGACCCCGTCGTCGTCGAGATGCTCAAAGACTTGCTGCAGGGTGGCCACCTCAACGAGGTGTACCGAACGCAGTGGGACCACCTCAAGGGAGAGGCTGCATGAATCGCGGCGTCTCACCCGAGTCCCGTGTCGTGACCTCGCTTGGCGTGGACATCGGCACGCGCATGACCAAGGTGATCGGCCTCGCCGCGAAGAACGGGAACTTGGAAATCCAAGCCGCCATCAACTTCAAACTTCCGGCTGATCTGATCGTCAACGGCGTCGTGCAGGAACCCAAGACGTTCGGGCGCATCCTCGAGCGACAGCTCTTGCCGACCGGTTGCCGGTTTCAAGAAGCCGTGTTCTCGATCCCGACCAATCTGGCGGTGCTCCGGTGGATCAACCTTCCCAACCTACCGATCGACGAACTGAGGCAGGCGGCACGTTACAAGGTGAAGCGTCACCTCCCCTTTCCGGTCGAGGAAGCCTACGTCGAGGCAACGCCGCCGGCGATCGAGGAGTCCGAGGAGACTGGGATTTCGCTTGTCATCGCCGTACGTCGCGACATTGTGGCGAGCCGAGCCCAAGCGATGCTTTACGCGGGCTTGACACCAATTCGCGCCGAACTCGAGGCGCAGGCGATTCTGCGGGTTATCGAGCGCCGACTGAACACCCTCAGCGTGCTGTGGCGGGACGCCTCACTCACCATCATCGACATCGGCGGCAGCAACACCCACATGTACGTGGTGCAGAACCAGCGCCTTCAGTTCATGCGCGGTGTGAAGTTCGGAGCGAACCTGTTTGGCCAGGCGATATCGGAAGCCTTGGAGCTGCCGTTCGAGGAAGCGAGCGAGCTGCTTGCGACTCCCGGCGCCCACCTGGACGACGACGGGATCGCGACGATCCCAACCGAGGATGGACCGATCCGGGTCAACGTGAGCGAGCCCCTCGACAAGCTGACCCGGGAATTCATGAGGTTGCTGCGCTATTTCCGCTCGCTCCACCCGGAGCGGAGCTACGCCGGCATCCTGGACCACATGGTGGTGTGTGGCGGGCTCGTCGGGCTCGACGGGTTGTGCGGTTATCTCGGTAAGTGCTTGGGCCTGAAGGTCGAGAGCGCCCAGCCGATCGCCGGCGTCATCGCAAAGTTCAACAAGGAGTCATTTCAGAGCATTTCAAACCGGCAGGAGGCCCTGGCGGTGGTGATGGGGCTGGCCCTGTCCGGGATTAGCCAGCAAGTTAAGGAGGAGGAAGGCGAGCATGCAGGACGTGAGTTCTCCTGGACAAGCGCGGCGTAGCGGCAAGTCCATCAACCTCGAGGCGAACATCCTCTCGGAATGGTCGGGGGCGACGAGCATTGTTCGCCAACGGATTCGCGTTCGCCTCGTGACTCTGGCCGCGGTCATTCTGATCGGATTCGCCGCACTTCCGCAACTCAATGACGTGTCCGCCCGGGCTGCGACCCGAGCCACCGCCGCAAGAGCCCGCAACGCGCAGTGGGCGAAGGTTGCCTCCGAGCTCGAGCGCAAGGCGAAGGCGGGCGAGCCGATGGTGCAGGCCTCCAAGATGCTTGCCGACTCCAAGCGGAACCTGGACACCATGCTCGGGAACGTTCGGCTGGTTATCAACTCGGTTCCCACGAGCGCGGCGTTCGACACGCTTCATGTTGAGGCCATGTCGGCACAGCTCACCCTGACGTGCAAATCCGAGGCTGAAAGCACGAGCGCCGGCCAGGCCTTCGTCGACGCCGCGTCCAAAGGCCCGAACGTGATGTACGCGGTCCAAGCTTCGACGATGAAGAGCAACGTTCTGCAGGACGACGGGGTCGCGTTCGACTTTATCAAGCGGGTGAATCTGGAGCCATGACGATCCGCGTAGCTTCTCAATCGTTCCTCGACCTCCTCACGCGTATCTTGCTAGCCGCGTGCGTCCTTGTGGGCGGTTTGATGGCATTCCTCGGCGTGCGAGCGGTGCTCGATTCCAGTTCCGCAAGGTCGCTCAACGCGGAAAGCGCGGTTCTCGAGCAGCAGGCGAAAAAGCACGCCGCGGAAATGGCCAAAATCGACGCGCCCGGGGCACAACGAGTTCGGGGACTCGATGCGCTACGAATCCTTCAGGATGCGGTGACCAAAAACGCCGTCAACCACGGCTGCACGCTTGCCGAATTCAAGGCGGCCACTCAAACGGCCCCCTATACGCCGCGCTACAAGCGCGAGACCCCGGACGAACCTTGGTCGCAAATGGATGCCCACTTCACCTTGGTGGGTCGTCTTCGCGCCGTGATGGAGACGCTCCAGTGCCTGAAGGATGCGCCGGTTGCGTTCGAAATAGACGGACTAAACCTGGCCCGCGAGCACATCGATGCGAACGGCACGACCACGGTGACGGCTCAAGTCGACCTCCGAGCCCTGAGTCAGGGAGCATCCGCATGACGATCGGCAATCCCAAGCACGCCTTGATCCTCGCGCTCTTCGCGCTCGGTGCGATCGCGTTCTTCATCATCCGGCTCATCCCCGCCGCTGCGCCGCCTGGCGGACTTCAGGCAAGCGCATCGACCCAACGCGAAGTTGCACAGGCAGCGCCGCCGGCGCTGCCGACCGAAGTCCTGCGCGACGCCTTTTCGCACCCGCGCCTTACCGAGCGCTACCTCGAGTCGCTGCCACCTGAGCAGCGGACCGGTACGGGTTCGGACACACTGGATTTGGTGCCTCTCGGCTCGCTAAAGGGCGCGTTTGCCCGGCTCCCGGAGGCGCCGGCAAGCGGGGCGAAACCTAGTGATATTGCGGGATCGGCCCGACAACATGAAGGGAGGCCGAAGTCAAAGATCGTCCTCAAGGCCATCATGCGCGCCGGAAAACCATTGGCATTGGTTTCGCTAAACGACAAGGACGACGTAACCGTCGGCCTTGGCGAGTACATCGACACCGAGCACCGGGTCACCCAGTTCAGCCAAAACGCGATCCAGCTTTCCTCCGATCTAGGCAAGGAGTGGCTCTATGTCGGCCACGAGGTGATTGAAAAGTGACGACTGCCCTGCTTGCGCTTTGGTCTTGCTGCGTTGGCGGCGACGCCACGAGCATGGATGCTGCACGCGCCAAACACCACAAGGCGGCTGTCCACCGGCGTCACATCGCCGCTGCGAAGAAACAGGCGCCCGATCTTGCCAGCCTGCTTGGCCTGGCCGGTTGGAGCCTTGCTCCCGCGCCGGGTTTGGAGCCGAAGGCGCTGCGCGAGCGGGCGGGGCCATCGAGGATTGCCGCCCGAATCCTCACGCCTACGACGACCGAGACCAAGCGCAGCGCCAAGAAGCCGGCCCTTAAGGTGGCGCCGGAGCTGCAGCTTTGCTCCCTCAACGTCGCCGATTACGAGATCCAGAAGTTCCTTCCGCTGCTCACTCAGCAGACCGGCCTGAACATTATTCTGATGACCAACTCGCAGGCCAAGGTGACCATGCACGTCGAGAAGATGCGGCTTATCGACGTGATGCGGCATGTATGCGCCCTCACCGGGTTTGCCTACATCAAAGCCAGCGACGCCTACGTCATCGCCCCCGCCGAAACGCTCAAGGCCGCGTATCCGGCCGAGTGGACGGCAACGCACCCACCGCAACCGGTTAGCCCGGCCGAAGCCCCGCAGCCGGTGACCCAGACTTACGTGGCCAATTTCATGGCGGCCCCGCTGCTCATCGAGTCGATCAAGAAGCTCATTCCAACGGGACTGGAAATGCTCGCGGCCCCCGGCGCCGAAAGCGCAGGAGCCGTGGCGGGTCGCACGGTACTGCTCCGGGGACCCCAGCCGACCGTGAACGCGGCGATCGACATCGCGAAGCAGCTCGACGTCTCCCCGCCGCCGGTCACCCAGACCTTTGTGTCGAACTACATCAAGGCCGGCCAGCTTGTCGACGCGATCAAGAAACTGATCCCCGCCGGGCTCGACGTCATCGCCGGACCGGGCCAAGAGACACCGAATCTTTCGAACATCGACACGAGCTCGAAGACCGGGCAGGCGTCGGTCCAAGTAACCCAGGAAACCGTCAACACCGGACCGGCAAGCCGGACCGTCATCCTACGCGGTCCCCAAGCCCTGGTTTCCGCTGCCATCGATCTCGCGAAGCAGTTGGATCTTCCCCGGTCTCAGGTCTCGATCGCGGTGACCATCCACGACATCTCCGACGATGCGGTCAAGGACCTGGGCCTCTCGTGGAACTTCACCGACCTCACGCTGAACGAGACACCCGCCGCCAACGGAATTGGGGTTGGAAAGGTCACCCGCAACCCGATGACCTTCGATGCCGCGATCAAGGCCCTCGAAACGCGCGACGTCGCCCACCTCATGGCTTCACCCAACGTATCGCTCCTCGACGGCGAGAAGGCGTTCATTCTGATCGGCGACCGGATCAATTACCCCGTTCTGACGGGTTACACCGCCAACAACTCTCCGATCTTCAGCGTGAACACCGAGCGCGTGGGCATCTACCTTCAGGTCGCAGCGAGCATCGCCTCGGACGGCTATATCACCCTGACCCTCTACCCGCAGGTCTCCTCGATTACCGGCTACCTCAACGTGAACGGCGCCAGCTACCCGCAGGTTTCCTCCCGCGAGGCGCAGACGACCCTACGCGTCAAGTCAGGTGACGCCATCGTCCTCGGCGGTCTCCTCCAGGATCAGGACATATCGAACGTCGACAAGGTGCCGATTCTGAGCAGCATCCCCTTCTTCGGCGAGATGTTCAAGCACCGGAAGAAGACCAAGAGCAAGTCGCAAGTGATCATCACGATCAAACCGGTCGTCGTGCCGCAGTCTCCAAAATGAACCTCGACAAGCCGATTGCCGAGATCTTCGCGGAAGAAGGGTATGTCTCGCGCGAAGAGCTGAACCAGATCTTGGCGAGCCGCCAGGACACCACCGAGCATCTTGGCGACCTGCTGGTCCGGCTTGGCCGAATTACCCAGCAGCAGAACCTGAAGTGCCAGGGCTTGCAGCTCGGCGTCCCGTTTGTGGACCTCGCGCGAACGGAGGTTGACCCCGACGCGGCGCTGATCGTGCCCCATTCGGTTGCCCTCCGCCTACTTGCGATTCCGATCGAGAGGACGGACGTCTCCGCGAGCGTGGCGATGGTCAATCCGCTCGACCTCGCCGCTCTCGACGAATTAGCCGCGATTTCCGGTCTCGACGTCGACCCGATGCTGGCCACGGAAGAGGACGTTCGCGATGCGATCTACCGCTCGTTCGGCGCCTATGACGACCTCGGCGAAATCGTCGGCGAAGCCGTCCGGGGCGTGGACCTCAAGGGCGCGAAGCTAACGGTCAAGGAAGAGGAAGAAGCTCCGGTCAATACGTTTGAGCTTCGAGACGTCATCGAGGGCGCGCCCGTCATCAAGCTCGCGAACGCGCTCCTGGTGCGCGCAATTTCGATGCGCGCGAGCGACGTCCACATCGAGCCCCAGGCCCGGCGCGTCCGCATCAGATTCCGCATCGACGGCCTCTTGCAGGAGGTCATGGCGGTGCCGAAGGATCTTCAAAACGCGCTCGCCTCGCGAATCAAAATCATCGCGAACCTGGACATCGCCGAGCGCCGGTTGCCGCAAGACGGCCGCTGTACGCTCGTCGCCCCTCAAGGCGAATTTGACTTCCGCGTTTCGACCTATCCCAGCGTCCACGGCGAAAGCATCGTCATCCGAATCCTCAATAAGCAGGGAGCGATGATCTCGCTCGAAAGGCTCGGAATGTCCCCGGAGGTTTGGGAGCGGTTCCTCCCCAAGATCGAGGACCCGCAAGGTCTCGTCATCGTCAGCGGCCCGACCGGCTCGGGAAAGACCACGAGCCTCTACGCCGCGGTTCACCACCTGAACGCGATCTACCGGAACATCATCACGATCGAAGACCCGGTCGAGTACCAGCTCGAAGGCGTCATTCAGGGCAACGTCAACCCGAAGTCGGGCATCACCTTCGCCAACGGCTTGCGGACAATTCTTCGCCAGGACCCGGACGTGATCCTCGTGGGTGAAATCCGGGACGGCGAAACCGCTTCGATCGCGATCGAGGCAGCGTTGACCGGCCACCTCGTGCTGACCAGTCTTCACGCGAACGGCAGTGCCAGCGCGCTCATGCGACTCCAGGACATGGGGATCGAGCCGTTCCTTCTGGGCGCGAGCGTTACGTGCAGCATGGCCCAGCGCCTCGTCCGCCTCGTCTGCCCGAAGTGCAGCGAGCAATACTCACCCGAGCCGGCCGGACTCGAGAAGCTAGAGCTCCCCGCCGACGGCGTGTACATGCGCGGGCGCGGTTGCGAACATTGCGCACGGTCGGGTTATCGCGGCCGGATCGCCATTTATGAAGTGCTCGACATCACGTCGCCGATTCGGCGACTCATCTTAAGCGGCGCTCACCCCGGCGAGATCCGGGATGCCGCGGTTGCGGAAGGAATGCCCTCGCTTAAGCAAGATGCGTGCTCGAAGATTCTGGCTGGTCAGACGACGATCGAGGAAGTGATCCGCGTCATCGCGGGGTGATTTGATGCCTGTTTTCAAGTACAAGGGGTATGCGGGCGGTGGCGGCCAACTCTCTGGCGAGATCATGGCCGAGACCATCGAAGAGGCAGAGCGCAAAGTCTCGGCCCAGGACGTCACGATCATCTCGATCATCCCCGCCGGAATGCGGCGCGGAGGGCACGGCGCCGACGGCGCGCCCCGCCGGGTGCCCTTGTTTCAAAAGCGGGTTTCCGAGGCGGACGCCGCAACCGTGCTCCACAACCTTGCCGTGATGTCGGAAACGGGCGTGCCGTTCATCGAAGCGCTCGACGCGATCATCGAGAGCGCCCGCACCCCCAAGATCTCCGCCGCCATGGAGGTCGTCAAGAACGACGTGGTCGGCGGCAAGCCCCTCTCGGCGGCTCTGAAGGACGTTCCGATCATGTTCCCGCCGATGATTTGCGACTTGGTTCGGGTAGCCGAGGAAGCGGGCCAGCTCTACACAGCCCTCGAGAGCGGCGCCGGTTACTTGGAGCGCGCGGCAGACTTGCGCCGCCGCATCCTTCAAGCGATGCTCTATCCGGCGATCATGCTCTCGGTTGCCCTCAGTACGGTTGCCGTCTTAGTCGTCTTCGTCATGCCCAAGTTCGCCGACATCTTCATGAAGATGAAAGCGGACGTGCCCGCCTCTACGAGAGCAATGCTCGGGGTGGGCGACTTCGTTCGCAGCCATCCCTTGGGCACGATCGGCCTAATCGTCGGGTTCGCTCTCGCCGTCCGCGCGATCATGAAGACCCCGTCGACGCGCCGCGTGGCCGTGTCGTTCTTCCTCAAGGTGCCCGGGCTTGGGCCGCTCCTCCGGGATTTGGCCCTGTCGCGCGCCCTGCAGTCGGTATCAACCTTGCTCGCCGGCAACGTCCCGGTGATGGAGGCGCTCGAACAGGGCGCCAACGTCGCCGGAAATGAGCAAGTCGCCGATGCGTTTCGCCATGCCCGCGACGTCGTGGAGCACGGCGGTTCGCTCGCCGAAGGGATCGGCCGAACGCCGATCATGCCAAAGCTACTTGTCCAAATGGTATCGGTAGGCGAGCGAACCGGCCGGTTGCCTCAGCTTATGGTAGCGACCGCTAACAAGATGGATGAGGAAGCCGGTGCGCGCCTCAAGGCGATGGTCGCCTTGCTCGAACCCGTGATGATCGTGGTGATGGGCGTCGTGGTAGGCACAATTACCATCTCCGTCATAACGCCGATCTACTCGGTTATTCAAAACCTAAAGTGATTCGGAATCCGAACCGATAAGAGACTTAGACGGGGGCATTTGAACTAATGCGAAATTTGCGTAACAGTCGGCTGGGCTTTACCCTGGTTGAACTTCTCATCGTCATCATCGTGATTGCGGTTCTTGCCGCGATCGCCATTCCGAAGTTTGTGAACTCGAGCGCGCGCAGCAAGGAAGCTTCGCTGCACGCGGATCTCAAGCTGTGTCGAGACGCGGTCGAACTGTTCCACAACGACACCGGCGCGTATCCCGCGGTCCTGACCGACCTGGCGGCTACGGCGGCGCCGGCGAACGGCAAGGACTCGACGGGAGCATCCTACGCGATCACGGCGTCGAACTGGAAAGGGCCTTACCTGGCCTCGGTTCCGAACGACCCTGTGGCTTCGGCGGCGTTGACCTACTCGATTACCTCACCCACGGTGGGGCAGGTGAACGCGACGGCGAGCGGCAACGACTCAGCCGGCGTTCCCTTCAGTTCGTACTAAGCTTTCGATCAAGTGCCCGTTCGGCGGCGTGACCCATCGGGTCACGCCGCCGCTTTTCGCGTTTCACCCCTCCAGGCGTCGATACATCACGTAAACGTCAACCTCGCCCTTGGAGGGATGCCGGAAGGCGCCGGGGAGAACGCCCACCCTTTCGAACCCGAATCGCTCCCACGTGGCCACTGCGCGCAGGTTGGTGGAGACGACGAAGTTGAATTGGATCGCGCGGAAACCCCGCTGACTCGCCCGCTCGATCGTATGCGCGCAGAGTGCTCTGGCGACTCCATTGCCCTCGGCTTCCCCGGCCGTTGCATATCCGCAGTTTGCGACGTGGTCGCCGCCGCCCAGATGGTTCGTCTTCAGGTACGCCGTCCCGACCACAGCGTCGGCTAACTCCGCGACGAAGACCTCCGCGTCACCCGCGCTCCACATCTGGAGCGCCGCTTCGCGCTCCAGGTCCCGTGGCCAGGCGTAGGTTTCTCCCTCGCGAATAATGGGCTCGAGGATCTGCCACAAGCGGGCTCGGTCCCCATCGCGTGCCAGGCGAATAGTGACTTCGGAGGTCGGACGTTCCTCGCCCGCCTCCGACTCAACGCTCACGTCTTGCTCCTCGCGACTCAGAACCGGTAGCCGAGGCCGATCGAGTAGAAGTTAGGCGCCATGTTTGCGTCGACGATGAAGGAGTTTGTGTTGACATCCTTCAGGTTAGTCGCCAACTGCATGTGCCGGAAGTCCAGGTTCAGGTAGAAGCCTTGGGCGATGGCGATGTCGGCCCCGATCTGATAGCACGTGCCCGTCATCCGATGCGTTACGCTGATCGAATTTCCGAGCGCGCTCAGGCTCGTTTTTGTGACGAACGATTCCGCGACGCCCACCCCGACATACGCGTTTACCGGCATTCGAGGTACCTGATAATGGTATTGCGCGGTGAGGGAGGTGGGCATCTGGGTGATCGTGCCCAGAGGCGCCCCGAACAGGAGGTTGACCTTTGTTTGGAGCGGAGCGCCGACGCTGAGCTCGACCGCGAAGCCCCTCTTGAACAGATAGGAGAGGTCCCCCTCGAGACCTAGCTTCTGCTCCACGTGGAGGTCGTTTGGCCCGAATCCTCCGCCCAGATAGCTGAAGGGATACGAGTGGTTCGCCGGCACAAAATAGCTACCGCGAATTCGCCCCATCCACGGCCCCGGCGCC
>DATGIR010000301.1:0-2996 GCA_035295605.1 Fimbriimonadaceae bacterium
GGCTTGGGCGCCGGAGACGATGCCGTAGACGCTCGCGGCGTATAACGCGATGACGACGAAGACCATGGCGATGCCATTGATCGTTCCGATTGTTCGTTCTTTGTTCATAGTGTCCTCCGCCTTTGGCGAAAGATAGCAATATGATATCACATTGATATAGAAAGATATAGGTAATTTGTCCCGAGCATGCCCCTCGCTTCCCTCCTGCTTATCGCCGCCCTCTTCGCACCCGGGCCACTGCGCCAAGGGTCGCCACCGTTGGCCAACGTGGAGATCCTGGTGATCCGCCACGGCGAGAAGCCGGCCTCCGGGAAGGAGTTGAGCCCGGCCGGCGAGGCGAGGGCGAAGGCGTACGTCAACTACTTCGAGCACCTGAAGGTCGACGGCAAACCGGTCCACGTCGACCACATCTTCGCGACCGCGGAGGGCAAGAACAGCGACCGGGAGCGGCTGACGGTCGCCCCGCTGGCGGCAGCGCTGCACCTGAAGGTCGACGACCGGTTCAAGAACAAGGCGTACGGCGAGCTCGCCGAGGACATCGAGAAGCACCGATACGGGCACGAGCTGTTGATCTGTTGGCACCACGGCAACATCCCCGCGCTCGTATCGGCGCTGCAGGGGGACGCGGCGCACCTGATTCCGGGCGGCAAGTGGCCGGACGACCGCTTCGACTGGATCGTCCGGCTGCACTACGACGGGATGGGGCGAATCCAGCCGGAGAAGTCGGAGCTCATTCACGAGCACCTGATGCCCGGGGACAAGTAGGCATATGGAGCGCGGCCAAGATGGCCGCGCCGCATATGGGGTTAATCTATCGCAATGCCGATATCTCGGCGCGAGTTCCTGCGGGCGGGTGCGGTCGTCGCCGTTGCCCCGCGGTCGATTGCCATGCCGCCCCCGAAAGACCAGCCGCCCCTGATCCAGGTTCCTGCCAGCCAATCCGAGTGGCCGCGGTGGCGCGAGGAGCTGGTGGCGTGGCGGAAGGCCGCCCGGCAAGGCTATAACGCCGACACCTACCTCGACCCCGCCTTCGCCTGGACCCAGACCTGCTACTGCTGCACGAAGATCATGACGTGGGACGAGCGGTTCCTCGACCACGCGACCGGCGAGTATCACGTCGAGGCGATCGTCGAAGACGGGATCCGGCGCTTCGGCGGGTACGACGGGGTCGTCCTCTGGCACGCCTATCCGCGCATCGGCTTCGACGACCGCAACCAATTCGACTACTACGCCGAGCTCCCCGGCGGTCTGCCCGGGGTGCGGAAGGTGGTCGAGCGCTTCCACGAGCACGGCATGCGCGTGTTCATCGACTACAACCCGTGGGACACGGGCACCCGCCGCCCGGGAATGACCGACGCCGAAGCCTGCGCCAAGCTGGTCGCCGAGATCGGCGGCGACGGGATCTTCCTGGACACGCTCGGCGAGGGCGCCGGCTCCATGCGCGAGGCGTGCGACCGGGCCAAGCCGGGAATCGCGCTCGAGAGCGAGCTCGCGATGCCGATCTCGGCGCTTCCGACGAATCAGCTTTCGTGGGCGCAGTGGTTCGACAGCTACGAGGCGCCGGGCGTGCTGCGCAACCGCTGGTTCGAGCAGCGCCACATGATGCACTTCATCCGGCGGTGGGACACGAGCCATGCGAGCGAGATTCAGCTCGCGTGGATGAACGGCGCCGGCATGCTCGTGTGGGAGAACATCTTCGGCTCGTGGAACGGCTGGTCGGTCGCCGACCAGAAGCTGCTTCACGGCGTGCTGCGGGTCCAGCGCAAATTCGGCGAGTTCTTCCGCGGCGGCGCGTGGACGCCGATGGTCCCGACCGCTCAGGCCGGGCTGTACGCCAACCTGTGGGAGTACGGCCCCCACGGCAAGGGTCAGCGGATGTGGACGCTCGCCAACCGGACCTCCGAGCCGATCCGCGGCCCGCTACTGAACGAAATCTACATCCCGGGAGCCAGGCTCTTCGACCTGTTCACCGGGAAGGAGCTCGCCCGTCCGGAGGGTGAGATCGCGGCGAACGGCGTGGGCGGAATTCTTGCCGTGGACCCCGAGGTCACCGATCCCGAGCTCCTTGCGCGAGTGCGAGGGCTGGGCACGGGGGACCGGGGCACGTTCAGCGCGCCGAAGCTCTCGCCCAAGCCGGTCAAGATCGCGCTCCGTTCGAGCCCAGCGAAGGCGATTCCGGAGAACATGATCGAGGTGAAGCCCGGGCTGCGCCGAGTGGTGACCAAGTTCCGGCAACGCGAGTGCGGCGAACGGGGGTACGCGCCGGTGGGCGGACCGCACGCCCTCCACGCCGAGCTCATCGAGACCCGCGAGATCGAGATGAGGCATTTCGCGGTGATGCGACGCGGGATCACCAACGCCGAGTTCGCCGAGTTCGTCAAGGCAGCCAACTACCGGCCGGAGCGAACCGAGAACCTCTTACGGCACTTCGAAGATGGCCGACCGAGGGCCGGCGAGGAAGCGCATCCGGTTCGTTACGTGAACCTGGCGGATGCCCGGGCGTACGCAAAGTGGAAGGGTTGGCGCCTGCCGACCGACGCCGAGTGGCAGGTGGCCCTGGCGGATGCGCCCGAGTTGCTGCTCGAGCACCCGCTGTGGAACTGGACCGAGAGCGAGTACACCGACGGCCGCACGCGGTACGCGATCCTGAAGGGCGGGGCCGAGTGGAAGGCGACCGGCTCGGGCTGGTACGCCGACTCGGGGATCCATCCGCCCGACTTCGCGGCCAAGTTCATCGAGATTTGGGCGGGGCTCGACCGCTGCGCGACCGTGGGCTTTCGGTGCGCGGTCGATATTTCCCCTTCCGGATAAGTGAAAGCGCGCGCGGGAGACGAAAACCGGTGGCAAAACGGTGCGCAAGACGTTGCCAACTTGTGCGCAACTTTTTTGTTGACACACCAGCACTTGTAGTTGGATAATGTCCGAGCCCCTACATCTTGTGGCGGGCGGGGGACGTAGGAAGAAGGGTGAATTGTCCGTACTGCGGTTTCGCAGAC
>DATGIR010000302.1:0-14740 GCA_035295605.1 Fimbriimonadaceae bacterium
TGTCGAACACCGGCTGGAACGCGGTGCCCATACTCGTCGTCCTGAACAGTCCTCCGGTTCCAAACGCGGCGAAGTAGGTCTTGCCGTTGTTCGGGGCGAAGGCGAGATCGGAGGCTCGGCCGCCCATATTCGCGGGGCCGATCGAACGCCAGGTGAACGAATGCAGGTCGTCGGCGGTCAGCAGGCGGTGCTTGGGAGGCTGTTGGCTTGCCTGTGAAGCGAGGAGCAAGATGGCCAGGGCAGGAATCACGCCAGGGATTTTAGTTCGAACTCGAGCCCGTTCGTTCACGGGAACGAATGACGGGGTGCATCGCTAGAATACGAACATGAGTGCCCCGACCGCGACGAACACAGATGACCCCCGGTTCGCCGTTGCCTTCCCCACCCTGACCGACGAGGAGATCGCGGGCTTTCAGGCGCACGGCGAGACGGTCAAGATCGCCGCCGGCGAGGATGTCTGGACTGCGGGAGACCGCGACATGTGCATGTACGTGATCGTCTCCGGCGAGATGTCGATCCTCGACCAGCAGAGCGGCGAGTTGATCGCCGTCCACCCGCGCGGCGCGTTTTCGGGCGACATCGACATCATGAGCGGCCGGGCGGTGGTGGTGACGGGCCACGCGACTACCGATCTCGAGGTGGTCCGGGTCTCTCCTAGCTGCGTGCGCACGATCGTCGGCACGATGCCCGCGCTCGGGAATCGGATTCTCAGCGCCTTCTTGATGCGCCGCTCGCTTCTGCAGGACTCCAACCGGTTCGGGCTCAAGATCATCGGCTCGCGCTACAGCCCGGACACGTTGCGGATTCGCGAGTTCCTCAACCGCAACCGGTTGCCGTTCGGTTGGGACGACCTCGAGGACCAGGCGGACCTGGATGTCTTCCTTCAGGCGTTCGACATTTGCGAGGGTCAAACCCCGCTGGTGATCCTTCCGACCGGGGAACGGCTGGAGGTTCCGAGCAACCTGGAACTCGCCCAAAAACTCGGGATCAGCCGCCCCATCCAATCCGAGCTTTACGACTTGGTGGTCATCGGCGCCGGCCCCGCCGGGCTCGCCGCCGGCGTGTATGGCGCCAGCGAAGGGCTGAAGACCCTCGTCATCGACGCCTCCGGGCCGGGCGGCCAGGCCGGGACGAGCGCCCGTATCGAAAACTATATGGGCTTTCCGACCGGCGTGAGTGGGCAGGAGCTCGCGGACCGCGCCGTCGTCCAGGCGGAGCGCTTCGGCGCCGAGGTGATGGTGCCGGCGACGGTGAAGGACGTCACCTGCAATCAGCTTGGCGGCCACTTCATTGCCCTCGAGGGCCAAGGCGAACTCGAAACCCGGTGCGTGATTCTTGCCACCGGGGCCACCTACCGCAAGCTGGAGGTGCCCGGCATGGAGCGGTTCGAGGGGCGAGGCATCTACTACGCCTGCACGAACATCGAACGGATGCTGTGTAAGGACAGCACCGTCGGCGTTGTCGGCGCCGGCAACTCGGCGGGCCAGGCGGCCGTCTTCCTGGCCGAGCAATCCAAGCATGTGCTCCTCGTCGTCCGCGGGGCGGACCTGCGGAAGACGATGTCGAGCTATCTCGCGACCCGAATCGAGCAGTCGGACAAGATCACGGTCTTGTTGGGCTCCGAGATCTGCCAGATGGAGGGAGACTCGTTCCTCTCCTCGGTGACGATTCGCGAACGGGAGTCGGGCCAGGCGCGAACTGAAGAGATCGCCGGCGTGTTCGTGATGATCGGCGCCGATCCCAGGACCGGTTGGCTTCCCGAGACGATTCAGTGCGACCCGAAGGGCTTTGTCCTTACCGGTCAGAGCGTGGTGAAGGCGGGCAAGTGGCAGAAGGATCGACCGCCGTTCCATCTGGAGACGAGCTGCCCCGGCGTGTTCGCGGCCGGCGACATCCGGTCGGACTCGGTCAAGCGGGTCGCGTCGGCGGTCGGTGAGGGCTCGATGTCGGTCGCGTTCGTCCATCAGTATCTGGCGCTGTAAGCTGTGGCCATGGCTTGTACCCACACCGATCAGATTCAGGACGTGACCCCGAGCGGGTCCGGCTGCAAGGAGTGTCTTGAGATGGGCGACACGTGGGTCCATCTACGCGTGTGCTTGATCTGCGGCCACGTCGGCTGCTGCGACAGCTCGAAGAACAAGCACGCCACCAAGCACTTCCACGAAACCGGCCACCCGATCGTCCAGTCATTCCAACCGGGCGAGAGCTGGCAGTGGTGCTACATCGACCAAACCTACGTCTGACCGCTACCGAAGCGCCTTCCTAAACGACATCAGCGTCAGGCTCACCATCACCACGAACAGCACCGCCGCGACCAGGAACCCCTCCCAAATCGCAGGCGCCGACCAGTCGTCCAAAACCAGCGCCCGCACCCCTTCGATCACGTAGGTCACCGGGTTGTACGTCGCCAGCGTCGCGAACATCGGCGGCAAGAGCTGCTTGGGCGCCTGCGAGGTCGTGATGTACAAGAACGGAAACACGATCACGAACATCGATTGAACCAGCCGGGCGTTCTGCGTCCGTAGCGCGGAGATCATGCTCACGCAGCTCCACGCCATCGCGAAGAGAATCAGCATTCCGAAGATCGCGAATACCCCGAATACGCCGGTGTGGAAGTGCACCCCGACCGAGAGCAGTAGCACGAGCACGATTCCGCCCTGGATCAGGGCCTGAACCGCGACCTCCGTGAGCCGCCCCAGGATGATCGTGAGCCGGTTGATGGGCATGATCAGCAGCTTCTTGAAGTAGCCGTTCGCGATGTCCTGAACCAGCTCGATTCCCGCGTTTCCGGACGAGAAGAAGATCGCGGTGAACATCGCCACCGGCGCGATGAACTCCTTGTACGAAACGTTTGGAAAGCCCGGCACCTTCGAGAACGCGCTCAGGGACGCCGAGTTCACGACGAAGAAGAAGATCGGTATGAACAGGGAAGGGAGCAGTGCCAGGGCCGGTCGCCAAATCTGCTTGATGCTCCGAATCGAAAGGTAGTACCAGTCGGAAAGAAACGTGCTCATCCTCGGTTCCTCGAATAGGGGTCGGGCGCGTTGAGGTTCACCTCTTCTTCGCCGAGGTTGCTCCCGGTCGTCGTCAGGAACACCTCCTCCAACGTCTTCGCCTTGTGCCGCTTCAGCAGGTCCGGCACCGTGCCTTCCGTCACGATCTGCCCCTTGTCCATGATCGCGAGGTTGTCGCACAGCCCCGTCGCCTCCTCCATGACGTGGGTGGTCAGGAAGATCGTCATTCCGCCCTTGTTGAGCTCTCTTAGGTGGTTCCAGATGAGCTGCCGGGCGTGCGGGTCGAGCCCCTGGGTCGGTTCGTCCAGGAACAGCACCGCCGGCTCGTGCATGAGGGCCAGCGCCAAGTCGAAACGCCGCCGCATGCCACCCGAGTAGGTCGAGGTGTACCGGTCGGCCACCTTCTCCAGCTCGACCAGGCTCAGTAGCTTCTCGATCTGCGACTTGATGCGCGCCGGCGGCAGGTGGTAGAGCCGCCCGTGGAGTTCCAGCATCTCCCGCGCGGTCGCCGTCTCATCCAGCCCCACTTCCTGCATCGCAAAACCCACGTGCTTGAAGATCTCGTGCGCTTGCGTGTCCAAATCGAGCCCGTTGATGACGACCTTGCCCGAGCTCTTCTTCACCAAGCTCACCAGCATGTTGATGGTCGTCGTCTTGCCCGCCCCGTTCGGCCCGAGGAAGCCGAAGAACTCCCCTTCTTTCACCTCGAAGCTCACGCCCCGAACGGCTTCGGTCCCTCCCGGATAGGTCTTGCGAAGATCGCTAACTTGAATCATAGAGATATTGATTTACTAGACGAATGTACAGTATAACACCCGCATCTTGGGCTTGCAAGTGTGGTCCCAACTGTTTGAAATGAACCGCGAGAACACGTTGTAGAATCCGGCAACGGTTCCGGAGAGCGCGCATGACAGCCATCAACTTCGTCGAATTGCCGGGACATCGTGTACTGGAACCGTTCGCGGATTCGGTACGGCGCGGACTGGCTTCCAAGCCCCGCACCCTGCCGTCTCGCTTCTTCTACGACGCGACCGGCTCGGACCTCTTCGAGCAGATCATGGAGCTGCCCGAATACTATTTGACGCGCTGCGAAACCGAGATCTTGGCTAACCACGCCGGCGAGATCGTCTCCGAAGTCGGCGTCGGCCTCTCCCTCATCGAGTTCGGCAGCGGCAACTCCGCCAAGACCCGTTTGCTTATCGAAGCCGCCCTATCCGGCTCCGGCCGCACGCACTACGTGCCCATCGACATCTCGGCCGACTGCCTTCGTGAGTCCACCCGGGAGCTCGCGGAAGCTTACGGCGACCTCGCCATAACGGCGTTCGCAGCCGAGTACCACGATGCGATGCCGCACCTGCCCACCCAGGAGATGCCGCGGCTGTTCCTGTTCATGGGCAGCAACGTCGGCAACTTCGAAGCGAAGGAGGCGATCGCGTTTCTCTACCGGATCGCGAGCCACATGGAGCCGCAGGACCGGCTGCTCCTCGGCACCGACCTCGTCAAGAAGATCTCGACCGTCGAGGCCGCATACAACGACTCGCGCGGGGTGACGGCTGCATTCAACAAGAACATGCTGCGACGGATCAACGCCGAGCTCGGCGGCCAGTTCGACCTCGATGGGTTCGATCATTACGCCCCGTTTGTTCCCGAGCACTCCCGAATCGAGATGCACCTGGTCAGCAATCGCCGCCAGGTTGTTCCCGTCCGCGAGTTGGACGAGGCGTACACCTTCGAACCCGGCGACTCGATCCATACCGAGAACTCGCACAAGTACACGTTCGACGGCATCGATGCGATGGCCGCCGTCGCCGGACTTCGACGCGTGCGAACCTGGACCGACCACGAGGAGTGGTTCGCGGTCTCCCTGCTCGAATCGGCGCGATGAGTCAGGAAGCGCGGAAGGCCGAGCTCAGAGAGAAGCTGGGTGCGGCCCGCCAAAAGACGCTGTGGCTGCTCGGCCAGGTACCGGACGAGTTTCTTCGGCGGCGCGTCCACAGCTTCTACTCGCCGATCGGTTGGCACTTCGGCCATATCGGGCGGACCGAGGAGTTCTGGGTCATCGGGGAAGCCCTGAAGCGGCCCGTCCTGAACGAAGGCCTCACCTTTCTCTTTGCCGACCTGCCCGAGAACCCCAAAGACAACCGGGTCAACATTCCCGACCGGCAGGGAACCCTCGAGTACCTGACCCAGACCCGCCACCGCGTGCTCGAAGCGTTGGATCAAGCCGACCTCGCGGTCGACGACCCGCTGATCGCCGATGGCTACGGTTGGGAGTTCGCGCTGCAACACGAGTGTCAGCACCAGGAAACGATCGCGGAAATGCTCACCCTCATTCACCAGGCGAGCAAGCCCTCAGCCGATCTCATCAAAGTGTGGCCGGAATGGAAGGCTGGCGCGGCCGAACCGTGGATCGACGTCCCGGCGGGGACTTTTACGATGGGATCCGACGACCGCCACGGCTACGACAACGAGAAGCGAGCCCACCAGGTTCGCGTCGATGCCTTTCGGGTGGCCAAGCACCCGGTCACCGCCTTCCGGTGGTCCGAATTCATCTCCTGCGGCGGCTATCAGAATCCCGCCTTGTGGTCCAGCGAGGGCTGGGCCTGGCGCTGTCAGGAGGATGCCCAACTTCCCGAGTACTGGCTCAACCTCGACGGCCGTTACGCCACGTTCAATCCAGTCGGCCTTCGCCCGATCCACCCGGATGAGCCCGCCGCCAGCGTGAGCTGGTTCGAGGCGGAAGCGTTCGCCAACTGGACCGGCGCTCGCCTCCTCACCGAAGCCGAGCGCGAGTACATCGCCAAAGGTCCGGAAGGCCGCCGCTATCCCTGGGGCGACGGCCCTGCGGGTGACAGCGCGGCGGACGGGCAGCGCTCGTGGGATGCCCACCCGGTCGGCTCATTTCCTGCCGGCGCGTTCGGCGTTCACGACCTTGCCGGCGTCGCCTGGGAGTGGACGTCGTCCCGGTTCTTGCCCTATCCCGGGTTCGAGGCCTTCCCGTACGACGGCTATTCGAAGGACCATATGCAGGGCGCCCACCGGGTCTGCCGGGGTGGCTCCTGGGCCACCGCCGAGCCCATCCTTCGGTGCTCCTTCCGCAACTGGTACGTCCCTAGCTACAGGCAGGGCTTCCTCGGCCTACGCCTCGCGAAGTCGGCATGATCGAGCTCAAAGGCATTTCCAAGCAGTATGGCGAGGCGTTCGCCGTGAGCCCGCTCGATCTCACGATTCCCAGCGGCCAAACCACCGCGCTGATCGGCCCCAGCGGCTGCGGCAAGTCGACCCTCCTGCGGATCATTGCCGGCCTCATCCCACCGACCTCCGGCGAAGTCGTGATCGATGGAACCGCGGTGACCCCTCAAAACGCCCTTGAGGTGCGCCGCCGGATCGGCTACGTCATCCAGGACGGCGGCCTCTTTCCTCACCTCACCGCCGAGCAGAACGTCGCGCTTATGGCGCGCCACATCGGCATGCCCGCCGCCGACATCGACGCGCGAATTTCGGAGCTCAGCGAGCTCACGCGTTTCCCGGCCGACGGCCTCGCCCGGTACCCCGCCGAGTTGAGCGGCGGCCAGCGCCAGCGCGTGAGCCTGATGCGCGCACTCATGCTCAAGCCGAGCAGCCTGCTGCTGGATGAGCCGCTCGGCGCTCTCGACCCCATGGTGCGGTCCGGCCTCCAGGGCGACCTCAAGGAAATCTTCAAGGCGTTGGGCCAGACCGTGGTCCTCGTCACCCACGATATGGGTGAGGCCGGCTACCTGGGCGACAAGATCGTGCTGCTTCGGGAGGGCTCGCTGGTCCAGCAGGGCAGCCTCGAGGACTTCCAAATTCGACCCGCCGACCTCTTCGTGACCCAGTTCATGACGGCTCAGCGCAGCCTGGTGGCGCTATGAGTCCGAGTCGAGCGAAGGAGGGGGCCCTCCTCGCCTTCCTTCTTTCCCTCCTCCTCCCGGCCCTCGGCTTGGCCCAAACCCACCTCACCGTCGGCTCCAAGAAGTTCACCGAGTCCTTCGTCCTCGGCGAGATCGCCCGCGGACTGCTCCAGAAGCAGGGATACAAGGTCACCCATAAGCAGGGAATGGGCGCCACTCTCATTCTTTGGGGCGCCCTCAAGGGCGGCTCGATCGACGTCTATCCCGAGTACACCGGCACCATCGAGCAGGAGATTCTCAAGTCCAAGGACCACCTCTCGTCGGAGCAAATGCGGGCCGCCCTCAGCAAAGAGGGGATCGGTATGACCGACGAGCTCGGCTTCAACAACACGTACACGCTGGTCATGGAGGCGGACAAGGCCAAAGCCCTGGGAATCACGAAGATCAGCGACCTC
The DNA here is from genome assembly GCA_035295605.1 of Fimbriimonadaceae bacterium. GTDB lineage: Bacteria > Armatimonadota > Fimbriimonadia > Fimbriimonadales > Fimbriimonadaceae > DAIDHV01. Next base: position 7,342 of record DATGIR010000302.1, read on the forward strand.
AAGGCGCACCAGGACCTGCCCTGCGGTCCGACCATCGAGTTCCTCGGCCGCAAAGACGGCTGGAAGCCTCTCATGGCCAAGTACGGCATCGCGATGCAGTCGGCCAAAGGCATCGAGCACAAGCTGGGCTACACCGCGCTCGAGTCCGGCAGCATCGCCGTCAAGGACGCCTACTCGACCGACGCCGATATCGAAACCAAGCATCTGACGTCTCTCAAAGACGATCTCGGCTTCTTCCCCAAGTACCGCGCGGTCTACCTCTATCGGCTCGGCATTCCCGCCAAGGCGGTCAAGGCCCTCAACTCCATCGCCGGCACCATCGACGAGCCCGAGATGATCAAGCTGAACGCGGCCGCCGAATCCTCGAAGAATTACGTCGCCGCCGCTAACCAATACTTCGAGGAGCACAAGGGGGTCGGGGTCAAATCGGTCGAGGCGACCAACGTCTGGAGCGAGCTGCTCGCCCAAGCCGGTCAACACCTGATCCTGGTGGGCGTCTCCCTCGCTCTCGCCGTCTTGTTCGGTATCCCCCTCGGCATCCGGGCCGCAAAACCGGGGGCGGTGAGTGCAGTCATCCTCGGCGCCACCGGCCTTATCCAAACCGTCCCGTCGCTGGCGCTCTTCGCCATTCTCGTGCCGTGGCTTGGGACCGAACCCCGCACCGCCGTCCTCGCCCTCTTCCTCTACAGCCTGTTGCCCATCGTCCGGAACACCGCGACCGGCCTATCCGGCATCGCCCCATCGCTGCGCGAATCGGCCGCCGCCCTCGGGCTGGATGCTCGGGCCCGCTTGTTCAAGGTCGAGCTTCCGCTCGCCTCACCGACCATCCTCGCCGGCATCAAGGTCAGCGCGGTGATCAACGTCGGCACGGCTACCATCGCCGCATTCATCGGCGCCGGCGGCCTCGGCCAGTCGATTCAAACCGGCTTGGCGCTATCGGACAAGGCCCTCATCCTCCGCGGCGGCATCGCCGCCGCCGTGCTCGCGCTCATCGTCCAGCTTCTCTTCGAGGGCGTGGACCGCCTGCTCATCCCCAAGGGTCTCCGCCTGCCCCCCGCTCCGTAACCGACGCCCTCTGCGTCGTCCACTAGAACAACCCCCTCACCCGCCCCTCCGCGTCTACGTCCATATCCACCGCGCTGGGGTGCTTGCCGAGCCCGGGCATTAGCATGATCTCGCCCGCTTGAGCCACCAGGAACCCCGCCCCCGCCGATACCGAAACGTCCTTCACGTGCACGGTGAAGCCGTCCGGCGCATCCAGCAGATGCGGATCGTCGCTCAGGCTGTACTGGGTCTTAGCCACGACCACCGGCAGCTCCCCGAAACCGTGCCGGACGGCCCATTCCAGCCGGTGCTGCGCCTTCGACGAGTACTCCACCGCGAGCCCGCCGTACGCGACCTCCACGATGCGCTCCAACTTCGCTTCGAACGGCTCGCTAAGATCGTAAAGGGGCTTGCTCGGGCTCGGCACCGAAATCGAGTCGATCACCGCCTCTGCCAACTCGCAACAACCCGTGCCTCCGCCGTTCCAAGGATCGGCAAGCACACACCGGAGGCCGCGTCCCATGCAGGCGTCCACAATCAGCTCGTGCGCGCCGACCGGATCCTCCTCGCGCCGGTTGATCGCGATCGTCACCGGTGGCCCGTAGTAGCTGAGGTGCCGGTGGTGCGCCCACAGGTTCTCCAGTCCGTGCTCGCACGCGGCGAGGTCGCTCCCGCCGCCGTGATGCTGCAAAGCCCGCACCGTCACCACCAGCACGATCGCGTCGGGTCCCCGGCCCAGCGCGCGGCACTTGATGTCGAAGAACTTCTCCGCGCCGAGATCGGAGCCGAACCCGGCCTCCGTCACCACGTAGTCGGCCAAACCCAGTGCCGAACGTGTGGCCACGAGTGAGGAGCACCCGTGCGCGATGTTCCCGAACGGCCCGCCATGAACGAACGCGGGTCCGCCCTCCAGGGTCTGGACGAGGTTTGGCCGGATCGCGTCCTTCAGGAGAACCGCCATCGCGCCGGCCGCCTTGAGCTCCTCGGCGGTGACCGGTTCCCCCGCCCGGTTGGTCCCGACAACGATCCGGCCTAGACGCGTGCGCAAATCTTCCAGGGAACGCGCCAGGCACAGAATCGCCATCACCTCGCTCGCGGGCGTGATCACGAACCGGTCCTCGCGTGGATAGCCGTTCGAGGCGCCGCCGAGCCCGACGACGATCTCCCGGAGCGCACGATCGTTCATATCTACCGCCCGCGGCCACCAAATGGACCGGACGTCGAGGTTCAGCTCGTTCCCGTTGTGGACGTGCGCATCCACCATCGCGCTGAGCAGGTTGTGCGCGGTAGTTACCGCGGGAAAGTCGCCGGTGAAAAAGAGGTTGATCTCTTCCATCGGCAGCACCTGGCTATAGCCGCCGCCGGCAGCTCCGCCCTTCACCCCGAAGACCGGCCCCAGCGCCGGCTCGCGAGTGGCCGGAATCGCATTCTTGCCAAGCTTGGCCAGCCCTTGAGCCAAGCCGATCGTCATCGTCGTCTTCCCCTCGCCGGCCGGGGTCGGCGTCACCGCCGTCACGAGGATCAACTTGCCGGTTGGTCGCTCGCCGAGCCGTCGCATCGCGCTGAGCGTCAGCTTCGCCTTGTACCGGCCAACCGGGTCGAAATCCTCCTTGGAAAGTCCGGCGCCTGCCGCCACTTCGTCGATCGGCCGCAGCTTCGCCGACTGGGCGATGTCGAGGTTCGTCATCGCGCCGAGTCTACGTGAACTCGTCTTCCTGAGGATGTCCTCACTTCGCCGGGCACCACTCTGACGCCGGTGGGGCCAGTGGGTAACCTCCGCCGCCGTGAGCCCCCGCCTCCTCGTCGTTCTGTCGGCCTTGGCGCCCACGTTCGCCTTCTCTCAGGACAACTACGAGATTCAAGTCTACGGCGCCGACACCGTCAAGCCCGGCCAGACGATGTTCGAGCTCCACTCGAACTACACGTTTCGCGGCTCGAGGATGTCTATCAACGGAGTCAAACCCACGCAGGACGCCCTTCATGAGACGCTGGAGCTCACCCACGGCTGGACCGACTGCTTCGAAACCGGCTTCTACTTCTTCACGTCGTACCGGCACGATCAAAGCTGGGACTACGTGGGCAGCCATATCCGGCCGCGCATACGCGTCCCGGATTCCTGGCATTGGAAGGTGGGAGCAAGCCTCTCGGCTGAGGTGGGCTTTCAGCGCCGCGACTTCGCCGAGGACACCTGGACCCTCGAGCTTCGCCCAATCATCGATAAGCAAATCGGCCCGTGGTACTTCGCTTTCAACCCCGCCCTCGACCAGAGCCTGGTTGGGGCTAACTCCAATCGGGGTTGGGACTTCTCGCCAAACGTCAAGGTGAGCTACGACGTGACCAAGAAGGTCACCCTCGGGGTCGAGTATTACGGCTCGCTGGGGCCGGTGAGCGAGTTCGATCCATTCGACGCCCAGCAGCACCAGCTCTTTCCGTCGCTCGATCTCAACATGGGCGAGGCCTGGGAGTTCAACGCCGGCGTGGGCTTCGGCCTGACGCCTGGCACCGACCGATTCATCGTGAAGATGATCATCGGCCGGCGCTTCACTCTCTAGCTTTTGCTAGGGAGCGGCTCGAGTCGACGCAGCAACCATGCCTGACTTGTCCCAGAACGGAATATTCATCGGTTCTAGCAGCATCCAAACGTTATGCGACCGGTGCACTCGAACATTTTCGAACTTTGCGTGTCCGGCGAGAACGTGGTTTTCAAAGACTGGGATCTCCAGGGTCACAACATCCGGATACCTTACGCGCGGCCCGTGGTTGCCCGTAACCCCGTGGAAGAGCTGGATCGAACGGCCCGCTTGACGGGAGGGTTCGTGGACGTGGTAGCGACCAGAGAACGGCTCGCCTTCGGGAACAACCTCCAACTTCTTACCGTCGATAGCTATTCCGTAGTTATCAGGGTAAGCGTAGTCACATGCCGCAATTGCGCATGCGTTCCCAAGTTCATCCACCCAGAGTTGAAGCAACTCTACGGTTTGCCCGCCGATCGTTACCCGTTTCCCTCGATGACCGAGGGCGGTTTTAATCAACTCCTGTTCCTCGTCAATGTTGTAGACCCTCGATGGGTCGGACGCGGGTAGCTCAAAGAGCTTGGGGTCGAGGTTTGCATACTCCCACCGAATGATTTGGGGGTGCAAGCCGGTGATGTCAGCCTCCGGCGGTCCCGTGTAGTTCGTTCGCATTTCCAGGGGACGCGCCGAAGCGGAATCTGCAATCAAAACCATGTGAGAGTGCAGTCTTTGCCCGCGACCGTCAATAAAATCCTCGTCGATCGTGTACCGATCGGCCGAAGAACCGTTCCAACCAAGCCCGTGCTCGGTCAGTCCGTGCTCGGCGACGACCCTTGTTCCTGAGTTAGCTTTGTTGAATGCGAGGATTTTGTCGGCCGGCTCGTCCATCCAGTGGACAAACTGCTTGTCGCCGAAGCGAGCGTGGACTTCGGTTGCCCCGTCAGCCTGTAAATATCTGACCTCTCCGTTCGCCCAGAGAATTTGACCCGAGTCTCGTATGATCCAACGCGTCCGAACTCCGTCTGAAAACAGCTCGTCAACGAGCTGAAGTGAGCCATCGGGCTGCACCTGCAGCGTCCGCACATGCCGCATCCCCTCCCCGCCGTTCTGGGCGATCCGCCGAAGCTCGGCTGCATAGGACTTCGAGGGCATGAACAGAACAGTGGCGGCAACAGCGGCTGCCCCTAAGCCGGCAAGCAAAAGCACCCCCCGATAACGCGATGCTCGTCGCGGCGCGAAGTCGCGAAGGACGGCGTTCTCGCTAATCGACAGAAAATCGTCACGAAGCGGTGTCTTCCGCAGGGCACGGGTCGCTTCGCGAAGCAGATCGTCAGATTCAGTTGGTTCTTGAAACACTTAAATTCACCTCTTGTTCCGGTTCGAGCAACCCCATCAATTGCTTGCGCGCGGTCCGAAGCCGCGACTTAACCGTGCCGCTGGGGATGCGGAGAACGGTGGCCGCCTCGTCCATCGTCAGTTCCTCGACATCGCACAGAACGAACGCGGCGCGGGCATCGACCGACAGGGCCAACAAGGCCCGGCCGAGGTCGATCGCCAGCGCGCTGGTCGTTTCAAATGGGTAGGAGGCCGCACTGTCGGTAAGCACCGACTCAGGTCGCTGCTTGCGGCGCCGGTGCGTGAACTCGTGGTAGGCGATGCGATGGAGCCAGGTTCGAAGGCCGCTCCGTCCCCTGAATCCGCCGATATGCTTCAAAGCCCGCAAGAAGGTCTCTTGCGTGAGCTCATCGGCGTCGTCATGGTTTCGGCACAGCGTGACCAGGAAGCGGAGCACCGACGCGTAATGTCGGCGAACCAACTCTCGGGCGGCCTCTCGGTCGCCCCGTTTGATGTTGACGCTCAGTTCGGCATCGGTCATGGTTGGCGTTCTCGTGGGAACGCAACCATAGAGCCGCGATGGTGCCAAAAAGTTTAGGTCATTCAATAGATCCGTCTTTCGAGGATCGGTATTGCTCGACGACGACGTCCCAAGTCACGACCATGCCTTCGGTGACCATCTCGTCCAATTCCTTTAGAAATGGATCGATTCGCGCCGGCATGTCGACGATCTGAATCACGATCGGCAGGTCCTCGGAAAGGCGCAGAATCGAGGTTGTGTGAATACGGCTGTTGGCGCCGAATCCCATGATGCCGCGCGTCACGGTGGCTCCCGCCATCTCAAGTTGCCGGGCCCGCTCGACGATCGCCACGTAAAGCGGCCGACCGTGCCAGTGGTCGCTCTCGCCAATGTAAATGGAGAGCGCTTTCGCCTTTCCTTCAATCTTCATACTCGACCTCCGAGGATTGCCCGAGCACCGACGAGCCCTAGCCAGGCGCCGAACACCGAGCACAGAGCCGTACCCTCAATATAGATGAGCGCGCGCACGTAGTCCCGGTCGGCCAGCAGGCGCAGTGCTTCGTACGCGAATGTCGAATAGGTGGTGTAGCCGCCCAATATACCGATCGCCACGAATAGCCGCCAATTCTGGTTCCAGTTGAGCTCCAGGGCCAGCCCCATAAAGAGCCCGATCACGAGTGAGCCCGACACGTTGACGGTGAAAGTGCTCCAGACGCCCATGTTCCAGAAGTTCGCCAGCCAACCTCCCAGCCAATACCGGATATTCGCCCCAGCCGCGCCACCCGCGCCGACCAGCAGAATCTTGGTGAGGGTCTCCATCGTCGGGGTTTGGCGCAGTCTACTTGCGGCTACAGCCGCAGATACGGCTCCATCCTGGCGAACCGCTTCTCTCCGATCCCCTTCACGTTCCGTAGCTCGTCCAGCGATCGGAACGGTCCGTGCTCGGTTCGATAGTCGATGATCCGTTGGGCGATGCTCGGGCCGACGCCGGGCAGTTGCTGAAGCTCGCTGACGTCGCCTTGGTTGAGGGAGATCGACTGAGGCGCCGGTTCCGGCTTGGCCTTGCTATGCGATTTGGGTGGTGCGGGCTCGGAAGCCGGCACGCTCGACACCGTCGGAGTCGATGCCGAGGTGACAGGCGCCTCATCCCGCCGGGGTGGAGGCCGCAGGATCTCGATGCGCTGAGGGTCCCTTGGCTCGGTGTAATTGTTTGTCGGTTTGATCAGGTTGGGCGTGACAACCTCCGAGGCGGGCAACTCTCGAAACTCCATGGGTCCCGCCGGCCGCAGCCGCTTCACGAGCACCGCCCCGGCGCCGAACGCGAGCAGGCAAACGATCACCGTCCATCCAGCCGCTTCTCTCTTGCCGAACCCTCGAAACATCGTCAGACCTCCGGCAAGCCTCGTTCGAGCAGCGCGTGCCGCCACCCGCGCACGGAGACTGCCACGTCGGGAACCCCGATCGCGTTCATGAGTCGTTCCAAAACCAGGGCACCGAGGTGAATCGTCCGCTCGCGTCCGGGTTCCATACCCGGCACCGCTGCTCGCTGGGCGTCCGTCAGCGAGCCGAGGCTGCTCACGAAGCGGCTCACCTCCTCGAAGCTCAACGTCCTTCCGTGGATGAGCTTCGGCTCCCACGAGAGGATGCGGTCGCGCACCGAGATCAGGTTCGTGCCCGTTGCCCCCAGAACGATCGCCCGTCCGGCCGCGCCGCGCAGGTAGTCGATCCCGACCGCCGCGTCGATCTCCCCCACCGCCCTCAAGAGTTCGCCAGGTCCCGGCGTTTCCGCGCAGAGCGTTCCGCCCCGAAGGGCAAGCGTGCCGATAGGGAAACTCTTCCGAAAGGTGACCGACCAGCCCGGGGCCCTTCGGTCGGCCGTGGTCAGCTCAGTGCTTTGGCCGCCGGGGTCGATGATCGAGATACGGTCGTAGCCGGCGAAGGTTGCGTCGTAGGCCACCGACTCGAACCCGAGCTGCGCCTCGACCTC